>JBOEFV010000023.1:0-87308 GCA_050633065.1 Bdellovibrionales bacterium | reverse complement strand
GCACAAAATGGAGCTAGAGTTTTTGCGTGAACAGCACCAAGTGTTTTTGGAATGATTTCTGAAAACACTAAGATTATAAAAGTTAGAACACCTGAAGAAAGAGCAACCCACTCATTTCCCCAAAGTTTTAAAACCTGTGCACCAACACCTGCTGCACCAACAGTGTGGGCTATAGTGTTAAGAGTTAAAATTGCAGCAAGAGGTCTATCAATGTTTTCTTTAAGGTGGGCAAGCAGCTCACCACTTTTGTGTTTTTCTTTTTCTAAAACAGCAATATATGCTGGCGAAATAGAAAGAATTACGGATTCAAGTAAAGAGCAAAGGAATGATACAGCAATTGAAAGAACTAAATAGGATACTAAAAGACCCATTAAGCAGCCTCGCTCTGTGCATTGTGATTTAAAAAGAAATTAGTGGTTTTTGTTGCTTGAAAATCAAGCCTGGGAACGTCGTCCATATAGGTATTAAATACTCCTGTTAAAGGCCTAATTTACTACAGGTTATATAGGATTGTAAATAAAAAGAGGCTCTTGGGGCGTTAAAAATGCATAAAGTTTAGTTAAAATGCACTTCTTACACTAAATATTACTTTTAAATCGTAGATAAGGCCGTAGTCGGCCTTAAAGGGTAATTAAAGATCTTGAAAGACTCTGCTTCCAGTAGATTTCTTTTGGCCTTGGTACTTTCCAGCATATGGCTTAAGAGCAGGTTTATCCATTGAACATAGAACAAGTTGGCAAATTCTTCTGCCTGCTTCTAGTTTGATAGGTAAAGAGTTTGCATTGTAAAGCTCTAGAGTTATTTCACCTTTAAAACCAGGATCAACCCATCCAGCATTTTGGATGAACAGTCCCATTCTTCCAACAGAGCTTCGGCCTTCAACGAAAGCTGTCATGTTATCAGGAAGTTCAATGTACTCCATTGTTGTAGCAAGTAAAAATGAATGAGGAGGAATGATCATAGTGTCCCCCTCAAGCTCACGGTACTTAATCTCTTCAGATAGTGAAATACACCCAGAAGACATATATTGATCTTCTACAGTTAGGTAATGTTTACCTAAGCGTAAATCAATAGATGCTGGCTGAATAGAATGTTCACACAAGGGACTTACTTTTAAAGTCCCCTCGTCTAATAGATTTGTAATAGTACCGTCAGATAAAATCATAGTGTTCCTTATTTGTTTTCTTCAGCTCTTTTAGCTTCGTATGCTTTAACAAGTTCGTCTTGAACGTTACGTGGACATTTAGCATATCTTGCAAATTCCATTGTAAATTCACCTTTACCTTGTGTTGCAGATCTTAACTCAGTTGAGTAACCAAACATTTCAGATAATGGAACTTCAGCTTCTACAGTAGAGAAACCTTCGTTTGCATTAGAACCTTGGATAATTCCACGTCTTTGGTTGATTTGACCCATTACGTTTCCTTGGAATTCCTCAGGAGCTGAAACTTCAACTTTCATCAACGGCTCAAGAGCTGATGGTTGAGCGTTTGCATAAGCAGCTCTAAATGCACCCATTGCGCAGATTTTAAATGCCATCTCAGATGAATCCACATCATGGTAAGCACCGTCGACAAGCTCAACAGATACTCCAACAACCTGTGCACCAATTAAAGTACCTTTAGCCATCTGATCTTGGAAGCCTTTATCAACTGAACCGATGTATTCTTTAGGAATACGTCCACCAGTTACTTTGTTGTTAAACTCATAAAGCTCTTCAGAGTTAGGGTCTAGAGGCTTAATTGAACCAACAACTTTTGCGTACTGACCAGAACCACCTGTTTGTTTTTTGTGAGTGTAATCATAATCTGCAGGGATAGCGATAGTTTCTCTGTAAGCAACCTGTGGTTGTCCAGTTTCAACTTCAACACCAAACTCACGCTTCATACGCTCAACATAAACTTCTAAGTGAAGCTCGCCCATTCCAGAAATAATTGTCTGTCCAGACTCTTCGTCTCTATGAACTCTAAACGTTGGATCTTCTTTTCTAAATTTCCCTAAAGCTTTTGCAAACTTAGAAGCGCCAGCTTTATCTTTTGGAGTTACAGCTAAAGAAATCACGGCGTTTGGTACAAACATAGAAGTCATTGTGATGTTAGCTCTTCCATCTGTGAATGTATCACCTGAAGCGCAATCAACACCGAATAGTGCAACAATGTCACCAGCTTTTGCTTCATCAATATCCTGCATTTCGTTAGAGTTCATTCTAACAATACGAGGGATTTTAAGTTTCTTTTGGTTAGTTTGGTTGTAAATGAACTCACCTTTTTTAAGAGTACCTTGATAAACTCTCATATAAGTAAGCTGACCATATTGTCCTTCCTCTAGTTTAAACGCTAAAGCAACTAATGGAGCTTCAGGGTCGTTAACTAACTCGATATCTTTTTCATCATCATCCTGGTTAAGACCAGTGTTTGTAATTTCAAGAGGGTTTGGAAGGTAGTCAGAAACAGCATCAAGAAGTTTTTGGACGCCTTTATTCTTATAAGCAGAACCACAGAAAACTGGAGTCAATTTAAGTGCTAAAACACCTTTTTTGATTGCAGTTTGTAATTCAGCTTCAGTAGGCTCTTCTTCCATTAGGAACTTTTCACCAACAACGTCATCAAAGTCAGCCGCTGCAGCAATAAGTTTTGTTCTGTATTCTTTAGCTTGGTCAATAAGGTCAGCCGGGATGTCACTTTCAATAACGTTTTCACCGTTGTCACCTTCGTAAGTGTAAGCCTTCATTTTAACAAGATCTACAGCGCCTTCATGAGCATCCTCAACTCCTATTGGAATCTGAGCCATAACAGCATTGTGGTGAAGTTTTTCTCTAAGAGCGTTCATAACCTTAATCGGGTTAGCGCCTGAACGGTCACATTTGTTTACGAAAGCAATTCTTGGAACACTATAACGCTTCATTTGTCTATCAACTGTGATTGACTGTGATTGTACACCAGATACACCACAAAGAACCAAGATTGCACCATCAAGTACACGAAGTGATCTTTCAACTTCAACCGTGAAATCCACGTGACCTGGAGTATCGATGATATTGATTTCAATATCTTTCCAGTTAACGTTTGTTGCAGCTGATTGAATTGTGATTCCACGTTCTTTTTCAAGTTCCATAGAGTCCATTTTCGCACCCACGCCATCTTTACCACGAACATCATGGATAGCGTGAATTTTACCACCGTAGAATAGAATTCTTTCTGTAAGAGTCGTCTTACCAGAGTCGATGTGAGCTGAAATACCGATATTACGGACTGTGTTTAAGTCCCAAACTTTTGCCATGAGATTCTCCTTAAAAAATATAGTGGTCTCAAATTTTATTAATGTTACTAATAGTCAAAAATATCTAGCAGGAATTTGAAAACAATGGAAGCATGGAATCTATGAAAACAGGCCTTAAACCCCCAACAAAGCAAGAATTAGAGACCTTAAAGGAGCGCTTTGGGTATGACTCATTTAGGGTTCACCAGTTTGAGTCCACCTCTGCTTTAAAATCGGGCATAAATATATTCTTAAGAAAGCCTACGGGTGGCGGAAAAAGCCTGATTTATCAGTATTTGGCGGCTGAAAGCTCTGTTTTAGTGCTTTCTCCACTTATTGCCCTAATGGACGACCAGGTAGCTCAGGCTAAGAAATTTGGGATTAAAGCTTCGTGCATGCATTCGCAACAAGATCACCATGAGCGAGGTGCTGCGTTAGAATCTTGGGCAAGTGGGGAGATAAACCTCCTTTTCGTAACTCCTGAGCGTTTTGGAAAAGAGAAGTTTCGAAAAGTCCTCAGTGAAAGAAAGCCTGACTTCTTTGTTTTAGATGAGGCTCACTGTGCTTCACAGTGGGGTCATGATTTTAGACCAGACTACTCAAAAGTTGGTGAGATTAGAGACTTTTTAGGAAAACCTCCAACACTTGCATGTACAGCAACGGCCACTCAAAAAACAGAAGAAGATGTGGTTAAAGTGTTAGGCTTAGAGATAGAGAATACAGAGCGGTACTATGACTCAGTCATTAGAGAGAATCTAACTTGTCATGTAGAAGCATGCTTTGATTTTGAAGAGAAAAGAAAAAACATCATAGAGCTTATTAAGACTAGTGATGGGCCATTGTTAATTTACTTCTCTTTAATTAAAAACCTTGAGCAGTTTGGAGATTACTTAGAAAGTATCGGGCTTTATTATGTAAAGTATCACTCAAAACTTCCAAGTCATATCAGACGCAAGAATCAAAAAAAGTTTATTAAAGGCGACTGTGATTTAATGCTTGCAACTCCTGCATTTGGTTTAGGGGTTGATAAGCCAGACATCAGATCTGTTGTGCATTTTGAGCTTCCAGGTTCAGTTGAGGCCTATGTTCAAGAGTTTGGTAGAGCAGGAAGAGATGGTCAAAATTCAAACTGCCACCTTTTTTACTCTCAAGAAGACATTCAAGTGCAAATGGACTTTATCAAGTGGGGGCACCCGGACGCTGATACGATTAGGTGGGTTCACCGCAGGATCTGTGAAACTAAAGAAACAGGTTACCCTGTAAACACTCTTGATGAATTAAAAAAGAAAATGAATTTTTATAATTCCTATGATTTTAGAATGGAGTCAGCAATCAACATCTTAATACGGTGGGAGTGTTTGGTTTCAGAAAAAGGAATATTAAAGGAAGGGCCGGCACCTGTTGAAACAGTTCCAGATGTTGCTCAAGATATAAGTGGAGAGCTTGTTAAGAGTCAGCAAATGAAACTTTATGAGCTGATACAACTGATTCGTTTAGAGGGGGAAGAGTTTAAAGGCTTTTTAAGAGAATATTTTGGGGAGTCTTAGCTTATGGGTGATTTAGAAGATGACTTAGTTGCTGTCACAAAAGAACTTTTAGTAGATGACCTTATTATGGCTTATAGAAATGGAATATTTCCATGGCCTATTGATAACGAAGAAAATGTGGTTCCATGGTTTGCGCCACAAGATAGAGGGTTACTTGAATTTAAAGATCTTCACATACCAAGGTCTTTAGAAAAGCTTTTGAAGAAGAAAAGATTTAAGGTTAGCTTTTGCCAAAATTTTGAAGAGGTGATTGAGCTTTGCGAAAAAACCCCTAGAAAAGGGCAGCCTGGCACATGGATCAATGAAGAAATAAAAAAGACTTACACGAAGCTTTTTAAAATGAAAAAAGCCTACTCTGTTGAAGTGTGGAAGCAAATAAACACATCAGATAGAAAGCTTGTTGGAGGACTTTACGGGGTTATTTCAGACAAATATGTGTCTGGAGAGAGCATGTTTTTTTTAGAAAGCGGGGCTTCAAAGGTGGCTTTAGTCTCGCTAGTAAAAAGGCTTGAAAGCCTTGGACTGTCCTTTCTTGATACACAAATGGTGACTCCACTGCTTGAATCCTTTGGAGCGGTAGAGGTTTCAAAAAATAGGTTTATGAAAATGATTGAAGAGGGTATAGTATTGGATGAGGACTTCTTTGATAAACTTTCTCAAGGAGCATAGTTATGCCAGCTAAAAAAATAGAAGAAATAAAAACTGTAAAAGAAGGGACTGTGATCTTATTGTCGTATTCGATAATGAATGGTGAAGGCCGTATTATTGAGGCGAGAACACCTGAAAACCCGGCAGAATTTTTAGTGGGCCATGGACAGATTTTAAAAGCTTTAGAGAAAAAAATTCTTGGAGAAACTGAAGGCTTTAAAGGTGGTTTTTCTTTTTCTGCAAAAGAAGCTCATGGAGAGTATAGAAAAGAACTTGTTGTTGAAATGAAGAGGGAGCAGTTCCCAGAAGAAATTGAAATTGCAAAAGGGATGAAGTTTGAAAGCCATGGGCCCAAGGGAGAAGCTGTTGCACTGCATGTTTTAGAGTTTGATGACAAGGTTGTGTTAGTTGATGGAAACCACCCCTTAGCAGGGGAGGACCTGACATTTGATATAAGTATTTTAGAGATTAGAGACGCTGCTAAAGAAGAAATTGCTAGAGGCCAAGTTTTAACAGACATGGAAGCTAAAAATAAAACAGTTCATTAATGCAGAATAAAAATATTATCCTTCTTTCTGGTGTAGACACTTCTGATAACATAGAAGCCTTGAAGTATATTAAAGAAAAGTATCCTAAATTAAAAAAAGTTTGCTATATCCCGGCTGAAATTCATGATTCAGAAGATGAAATCAAACAAGCTTTAAAAGATTTTAAAAAATATGTAAAAGCGACTAGATTTGAAATTGCGGCCTTGGAAAATGAAAGTACAGCAAGTGTTAAAAAGAAAATTGAAACGTCAGACATACTGTTTTTAGGTGGGGGGAACACCTTTCATTTCTTTGATAATATTAAGAAAAAAGGGTTGGCCTCAACTTTTAAGAAGCACCTAAAGAACAAGAAAATGATTATAGGGTTAAGTGCTGGAGGCATAGTTTTAACTCCGAGTTTAATGATGGCATGCTTTCCCTCTAAAGATGCAGATGAGTGCAATATACAAAGAAAAGATTTTAAAGCTCTTAATCTTTTGCCTTTTGAAGTTTGCCCACATTACAAAAATTCAAAGAACATGATTAAAGATTTACTTGCTTATAGTTCACTTCACAATCCACCGCTTTATGGAATCAAGGACGGCGACTTTATTGCTGTAGGTGATGAGGGTGTTTATTTTTCAAATAAAACAGCCTTGTTTTTCCATGGTGAAAAAGTTCAGTTTATATAAAGTTACAGGTGTTCTAACAAGGAGGGCTAAAAATAGCTTTCTTCAGAAGCCTTTTTGGTTTGGATAATTTCTTTTTTAAGTGCTCTCTTTTTTTGAGAAAGCATACGAGCTTCTTCACGGTAAGCTTCGATTATGTCTACTTCTAGTTTTGCTTGCTCAGGATCTTCATTTTGTATGATGAGATATTCACGTTCCTTTCTCCAGAGGCGATCTTCAGCTTCGGTGTAGAGCTCACTGTGTTTGCTAAGCTCACGGTTTAAGTAGTCTACTCGGCCTTTATAATACCCTTTTAAAAAGCCACCTTCTGCAGAAGAAGAGCAAGTCTTGTTGTATAAAGCGCCTTTGGCTCCAAAGTCGTAGCCATTACTTACGGTGCAAAACTGTGCTAACCCTCGCTCAAACCCTTCATAGTAGCCTGCCTCATCAACAGGAAACTTGGTTTTTGGGCACAGGGATATATTTTCTGTAAAGGTTTTTGTTTTATCTTTTCCGGCTAAGGCTGAGGTTGACCCAAGCTCTCTCCAGTTTACAGACTTGCAGTATCTAGTATTTAGACTCTGACAAGCTGAGAGGCTTAGTACTAAAAAAGCTAAAGAATATGTTTTTATTTTGCCCATACATTCGTCCAAAGAGTAATTAATGATAGATTTTAAAACGTAAAATTTGTAAGTTGTTAAAGAGCTTATATAACTTATTTGGAGGCAGTATGAAAAGAATAATGATCATTTTGGTATCAACTTTGATTTTAGCAGGGTGTCAATCGGGAGCTGGTAAGAGAACAGCTATCGGAGCAGGAGCAGGAGCAGCCATTGGGGCGGGTTTAGGAGCTATTATTGGCCATCAGAGCGGAAATAGAGACAAAGGGGCCTTAGTGGGCGCTGCCTTTGGAGGCTTACTTGGTGGAGGAATAGGTCACCATTTAGATAAACAAGCTAAAGAGCTTGCTGAAATTGCAGAAACAAAGAGAACTGAGAATGGGATCATCACAAAGCTTAAGGGTGATATCTTGTTTGATTCAGGAAAGTCGAATTTAAAGCCTGATGCGGCAGCTAAAATTGATCAAATTGCTCAGATTTTAGTAAAGTACCCAGAAGACAGAATTAAAGTAGTGGGTCACACAGACTCTCAAGGGTCTGATGAGTTAAACGCAAGCCTATCAAGAAGAAGAGCAGACGCTGTGTTTAGCAGACTTGCAAGAAATGGGATTCCTTCACAGTCTCTTCAGACTGAAGGAATGGGTGAGATGCAACCAATAGCATCAAATTCAACTAGAGGTGGGCGTTCACTAAACAGAAGAGTTGAGTTGGAAATCAGTATAGATGAAGAGGCTTTTAAGCAAAAAAACTAGGGCTTAAATCATATTAGGTTGTAGAAAAAGGTGCTTAAAGCACCTTTTTTTTTATTCAAATTGAAAAAACAAACTCAAAGGTCAATATTTGAAAAGATTAGGGCTAAATTCGTTGCATCAAGAGTGGTTTTAGGGAACGATGCCTTTTTTAAATTAGAGAATATTTTAACTATAAAAGAGAGCGGACCCGATGAAAGAATATAGAAATATTGCTGTTATTGCCCACGTTGACCATGGAAAAACCACTTTAGTAGATGAGCTCTTAGGGCAGTCAGGAGTTTTTGGCGACCATGGAGAGCAACAAGAGCGTGTTATGGATTCCATGGATATTGAAAAAGAGCGTGGAATCACGATTGCTGCAAAGAATGCTTCTTTTGAGCATAATGGAGTAAAAATCAATATCGTAGATACTCCAGGTCACGGAGATTTTGGTGGTGAAGTTGAGCGTGTTTTAAATATGGTTGATGGTGCTCTTTTATTAGTTGATGCTGCAGAAGGCCCACTTCCTCAAACAAGATTCGTTTTAAAGAAAGCTTTAGAGCAAGATAAAAAGATCATTGTTGTTTTAAATAAAATTGACCGTAAGGATGCAAGGCCTGAAGAGGTTCTTTCAGAGATTGAAGAGCTTTTCATGGAGCTTGCTACAGAAGAAGACCAGTTAAACTTTGAAGTTGTTTATGCAATTGCAAGAGATGGTAAAGCTTCACAAGATTTATCAGAAGTTGAGACTATTGATAATGTTAAATGTATTTTTGATCTTATTGTTTCAGAAATTCCGGCACCAAAAACACAAGAAGGTGATTTTTCAATGCTGACTTCTGATATTCAGTACAGTCACTTTGTTGGAAGACTTGCTGTTGGACGTGTTTTAAGTGGTGAGGTTAAAGTTGGAGATGCTTTAAGAAAATTCCAAGAAGACGGTAAAATTGTCCAGTTTAGAGTGAGTTCAATTTCAACTTTTGTAGGTAATGAAACAGCTAACGTTGATGTTTTATATGCAGGAGATATCGCAATTGTCTCTGGTTTTGACAGTATTGAAATTGGTGACACTTTAGCGGCTACAACTGTTGAAACTCCAATTGAGCGTATTAAAGTTGATGAGCCAACAGTTGGTTTGTTTATCTCAGTAAATGACGGTCCTTTTGCAGGTCTTGAGGGTAAAGAAGTTACAAGTCGTAAAATTTTAGAGCGTCTTGAAACAGAGTGTCTTAAAAACGTTGCGATCAGACTTAAGATGACAGACAAGGCGGACACTTTTCAGTTAGTGGGCCGTGGTGAGTTACAGTTAGCCGTTATTATGGAAACTTTTAGAAGAGAAGGTTTTGAGTTTATGATTTCTCAGCCACAGGTTCTCATGATGGACGTTGATGGTGGAAAGCATGAGCCTATTGAAACAGTTTATATTGATGTGCAGTCTGATTACACAGGCATTGTGACTCAAAAGTTACAAGAGCGTAAAGGTATTGTAACAGGAATGGTTAACCGTGAGTCTGGAAGAAGCCAGCTGCAGTTTGAAATTCCTTCTCGTGGTTTAATTGGTTACGGTAGTCAGTTCCTAACGGATACTCGTGGTACAGGTCTTTTGAGTACAGAGTTTAAAGAGTATGCGCCGTTTAAAGGTGAAATTAAGAAAAGACAGGCTGGTAGAATCGTTTCTGATAGAAAAGGTAAAGCTACACCATATTCTTTAATGAACCTTGAAGATCGTGGTTCAATGTTTATTGAGTCAGGCATTCAAGTTTATGAGGGAATGATCATTGGTGAGTACAATAAAGGTGGAGAGCTTAACGTGAATGTTTGTAGAGAAAAGAAACTTACAAACGTTCGTGCATCAGGTTCTGATGATGCTGTAAAGCTTACGAGAGTTAGAAAAATGACTCTTGAGCAAGCGCTTGAGTGGATTGTTGATGATGAGTTAATCGAGCTTACTCCTCAGTCTATTCGTTTAAGAAGACGAGACCTTCATACGAATAGATAGTTACAAAGTATGAGTTTAGATAAAAAAAGCCCCGTTTTTGAACGAGGCTTTTTTTGTATTTTCTTTAAGGTGCTCCTTAAAGCTTAAATGAATAAGCCTTTCCAAAATCATCACCTGTAAAAGATTTGTGATCTTCGGCGATCATATCTCTTGTGGTATCAAGCTTGTTGTCAGGCCCTGCAGACCAAACAATCACAACGCCTGTTTTGTTATTTTGAGAGTCTTTCTTTACTAAAAAATTAAAAGGGTGTCCCCAAGGGTCTAAGCCTACAGGGCCTTCTAGAACCTCTTGCCCATAAGCTGTAGAGGCTAAACCTCTAATGGCTCTTGGAGCATCAGTGCTTACCATAAATTTAGAATCAATCATTCTCGTTGCATATATCTGAGCTCTTTCAAGTGCTTTAGCCTGAATAGTTGGTGGCTGGCTCTGTTGAGTCAGAAACACCATAAGCGAACAAAAGCATAGTGCTAGTACAGAGAAGGATGCGACTTTTACATTTCTTGTTTGTTTTTTATCCATATTATTTTCTCCTTCTTATTGGCAGCAGTATGAGCCAGTTATTGTAGCTGGTCCATCAACTACAGGGTTAAAGATAACTTCGTCACCAACTACAGTGATATATGGTGCATATGATGCTCCATTAACAAGTACAGTTGGTGTGTCTTGCGGTGTACAACTCAACTTTAGAGTCCCCAGAGAAGACATGATAGCTGTGTGACAGCGTGCCAATGACGTTGAAAAGTCAGGCTGACAAATACTGTGTAAGCTTCCGCCTATTCTATTGTAGAGCTGCTTATACTTCGTTCCGTAAAAAGACATTTCTCCTTGAGCATCTTGTGCTGCTTTACACTGAGCATCTTTTACGATGATTGGGTGCACGCTAACTCTTTTTCCGGCTCCAAACACTGCGCTAACAGTATTCATTACAGAAGCTGGTTTGTTGTCAGCTCCAAGAGGCTTGTACTGAAGTGGGTTAAGAGCCCTAACTCCTCCAACACTTCTTTCGTCTTCATCAGAGATAATGATCACTGCAAGCCCAGCGTTCTGCCTGTAGCAGTTAGACCTGTTGTTGTCTCTTAAAGAAAGATTGATTGCCTTAATAGCTTGTTCATCAGAACTAAACCCGGCGCCAATCCATCTCATAGTATCTCTAAAGATAGCTCCAAGGTTTCCAGAGTTTCTTTTTAAGATGTGACCAGAGTTAGCTCCCTGCCAATTAACAGGTCTTCCTTGGAAGTAATCAACGTCAGTAGTTGTTACACACATTTGCCAATCAACATTTGAAGCATTTAGACTGTTTGTGAACCCGTTAAGTTTAGCGGCGAGTCTTGCGTTGTCCTGATACATAGAACCAGAGTCATCAACAACAATTAAAACATCTAACTGGTTTCTGCTAGCAGGAACAGTTTCATTAATTTGATGAGTTGTGCAAGTTGGTGGACAAACTTGAGTGTTACAAGCTCTTGTTGTGTTAGGGGCAGGAGCTGAACAAAGTGTATGAGGAACATAAACTCCGTCATCTCTTCTGCAACCAAGAGATCTTGATTGAGTTCCGCCGCCACAAGTTTTAGAGCAAGTTCCCCAGCTTCCGTTTACCCATGTGTAGTTATAAGAACAAGAATGAGTGTTACAAGAGCCATTTGAGTCAGGCTTAACAGCTGTACAATAGCTGTCATCAACAATAACACCTAAACCGTTTTGACAAGTAACAGATCTAGAGTAAGTTCCGCCGCCACAAGTTTTAGAGCAAGATCCCCATGTGCCAGGCGTCCAATTAAAAGTGTCCGCAGGGCAGGCGTCTGTGTTACACGCTTCGCTAGTGTCAGGTTTTGTTGTTGTACAAAAGCTTTCAGCAACAAAAATACCTTCTTTAGATTGGCAGGTAACGTTTCTGTATTTAGCGCCGCCTCCGCAAGTTTTAGAACAAGATCCATAAGGCCCAACATTCCAACTGTAATCAGCTACGCATGCACCTGAATTACAAGAAGTGCTTGTCGCAGGTTTTGTTCCTGAGCACTCAGAATCTGGAACAACAACACCGCTTGCGCTCTTACACTGTACAGTTCTGGTTTTTTGACCGCCGCCACATGCAAGGCTACAACGTGACCACTCTCCCATATCCCAAGACTTGATACCTTGTTCAATGATTTCCGTGCAGTCTTCAGCGTTGGCACAACCATCAGATGAGAATTCAGAATCACTACATCCCCAGATGGTAAATAAAAATAAAAAACCTATTCCTGTTTTTCTTATAATGGACATTTATTAAAACCCCTTTAGTTTTAAAAATTAAAAACTTTTCACACCTTATTTTATGCCATAAAAGACAGAGTAGAAGCCTGTTTAGAGTGATCTAGACCAATGCCTAAATAAACCTCAAAATGAGATGTTTCATCATAAGGCGTTTCGGATTGATTCACCTGGTTCTTAAGTCATTTTGAGATTTTTTGTGGACTAATCTGCTGTTTTTGTGCGATTTAAGGGTATGACTTCATCACACTTTTTAGGCTACTTAGAGTCCAAGGCATGCATATTTTGGGATTGGAACGGCACTTTGCTAGATGACCTGGACTATTCTCTAGGCGTTAACAATGGTATTTTTGAATCAAAAGGCGCTGTAACACTTTCGAAACAGTTCTACCAAGATAACTTCACGCTACCAATTAGTGAGTACTACGATAAGTTAGATCTAGAATCTCGAGGTATCAGTAGGGATGAGATGACAGACCTTTTTGTTGAAAATTATGAAGCTGGCAGACATAAGCCAGACCTTCATAGCGGTGCATGGGATTGTTTAAGAAAACTTTACGAGTCAGGGGTAACCCAAGTGCTTTTTTCAGCAGCCCATATCACAGAGTTAGAGTTTCAAATAAAGCACCATAACGTATCTGAATATTTTGAAATCCTATCAGGAGCTGGAGATTTTAACGGAGGCTCTAAACTTGATCGCGGTAGAGCGGTTAAAGAAGAGTATGATTTTAAAAATGGTGTTGTTGTTGGAGACACTCTTCACGATGTTCAAATTGGTAGAGAAATTGGTTTTGAAACAGTGTGGGTTTCAGAGGGGCATCAATCTATTGAGCGAGCTCAAGGTCAAAACTTCATTGATTATATTTTTGACCGTAAAAAGGGTGAGTTTTATAAGAACTCTTAAAGAGAAGAGGGTAGTCTATCAGGATCTGCAGTCTTTAAAGTTGCTAGAAACTTTTGTGTGTGGATTTGTTTTTTAAATTTAAAAGTATTTGGCTCACTTGCTAAGGTAGAAAGATGAGATGCCAAAGCATTTTTATTAAACCCTTTTTTCTTTAAAGACATCATGTGTTTTATTGAATCAAGAACGATTCTTTTTCCTGCAATAGAGATATCTAAAATTTTAAAGCCGTATCTTTTTGAAAACGTTAAGTAAAATTTAGTTTCAAAAGCAGAGCGAAGGTTTTTTTGTTTGCATGAAACAGCGGGAGCGCTTTGAGCTGTGACAACAAAAAGACTCTTGCAGGCTAGGAAGCGAGCCTCTTCTTTAGTGCAGGCCTGTTGTTGAATGCCTGTTGCAACACTAATAGAATTAGACATTTGGTTTAGCTCTTTAGTGTTTAAAAGGTCTTGATTCTTACTATAAAGATAACTGTTTTTACTAGAAATGCTTTTGTCATAGTTGGTAAAGTATTGAGTTCTTACCCAATCAAAAAGAACTTTAGAGACAGCTTTAGACTTTAGATTTCTATGATTTGCTTTATAAAGCCTGTTGATGTCAAAACTTGCTGTGATCAAGTTATTTTGTGAATGGCTGTCATTTTGAAAGTCAGCAGATTCAGGGATGTTTAAAAAAGACTCTACTAAAAGAAAAGGGTTTTGATTAAATTTTCTTGAAATCTTCTCTTGATATCTTTTTGAAAGGCCTGTGCAGAAAGTTTTTCCATAGGCGCTATTTGAAATAGCGAAGCTAAAAGCTGCAAAAGTTAAAAGTTTAGATATTGTTTTTAAGGCTAATTTCTGTTTCAATTCTTACTTCCTGTCCTTTAGTTTCAGCCTGTTCAGGCATTTCTATAAGGTCTCCTCGGTTTAAATTTAGATCTAATTTAGATTTTTTTAGCCAGGATAAGAATACAGGGGATTCATCTATACATAGGGCAATTTTTGATTTCCCTTTTTCAGGTCTTAAGTCACCAATAATACGAGCGTCAGCACTATTGGCCAAAGAAGCCTGACCTTTGGCGAGCAGGAGATAACTGAAGTTTAAACGGTCTCCAGAAAAGGGAAGGTTATATTGAGGCATGCTCTTTGGTTTTGGTGCAGTGTCATGGCACCAGTTCTTTGCGCCTTCTCTCATAGGGCAAAGCCCCTGATGGACACAAGGGGCTAAAGCGTTAAATCCTGTGTCAAGAGCTTTTTGTCGTAATGCTATTAAATTTTTAGAGTTAGAAAACTGACCAGGCTCTAAGAGTAAAACGTATTTATACTTAAAAATATTTTCTGTATTAAGGCCTTCGCAAAGAGCAAAGGATAAGATGAGTAGGTCATTTTCTGATTTAGGTTCAGGAATTTTATCTGAAAGCGTGTATGAACTGTTAAGCTTAAAGTAGTTTTCAACTTCTTTTGCTATTTTTAAAGCTTCTTTAGATGAATCGATATTAAGCCACTTACTTTTATTGAGGCCACTTTTAAAGACCGCGGAGGCGGCAAGGTGTGCAGAGGCGGGGCCACAGCCAAAATCTATAGTATTTGAGATATTGTTAAAATCTAGAGTGTCCTTGATTCTGTTAAAGGTGTAGAAAAGGCGAGAAGTTTGAGTGTTGATAAAATAAGCAATGTAAGCATCCTTAAACCAAGTTTGAGACCATAAAGAGGTGTTCTCCTCAAAGATATACTGGTTAGAGGCTTTTAAAATGGACTCTTTTAAAACACGTTCTTTTTTATGAAAAACATCAGGGAAAATCTCCTTTAAGCCTTCTTGAAGATTTTTACTGAAGGCCTCTAAATTATCATAGTAAACGTTGCCTTTTTCTAACATCTTCTTTACCTCTAAGCCTATGAGTAAAACAATGGAATTAACTAAGAAAAAGATCATAACAGCAATTAAGGTCTTATGGCAAAAAGGCTATTTAGCCGCGGGCGATGGGAACTTTAGCTTTAAGGATGAAGAAGGGGTTATTTGGATCAGTCCAAGTGGTTGTAGAAAATGTGATATGTCACCAGAGGACTTTGTAAAACTTGGACATTCAGATAAAGCTTCGAGTGAATCATTAATGCACTCAAAAGTGTATAAGGCTGCAGAAAAAGCGAAAGTTGTTTTTCATGCTCACCCTCCAACAGCTATTGCATACTCTATTTCAAATGATGAAAAAAACCTTCCTGAAAATGTAGTTTCTGAACTTGTTCTATCAGCAGGCACAATACCCATAGTGCCTTATGCAAGGCCAGGGTCAAAGGACATGGGGGATCAGTTAGAGCCTTTCTTGCCGGATTCAAGAATTTTAGTGCTAAAGCATCACGGCGCTTTAACTTGGGGGGAGTCTGTGGATGAGGCTTTAAATGGAATGGAAAGGCTTGAGCACTCATGTGAAATTTTTTGGAAAGCAAAAACAATGGGTAAGGTTCAGGAGCTTCCAGAAGGGGAGCTTGAGTGGTTAAAAGAAAAAAGAAAATCTCTAGGAGATAAAATACTATGAAGCCAGTTGATCATGTTAGTTTAAAGTATAAAAAAGGACGAGCGCCTTTAATTTTAGATCAAACTAAAATACCTGGAGAAGAGGTGTGGCTTGAATGCTCAACTTTAGAAATAATGGAAGAGGCAATTAAAAAATTAAAAGTTAGAGGGGCTCCTATGATAGGGCTCTCTGCTAATTTCTTTTTAAGCTACTTATCAACGAGAACATCAGATTTAGATGAGCTTTTTCATGCAGCAGAAGTTTTAAAAAACTCAAGACCGACGGCTGTTAACTTAATTCACTATATGAATGAGTTTCAGCGAAACCTTAAGAGTACAAAAGAGATTAGCTGGGTAGAGGCTTGGACTTATGACAAATGGGATGAAGACAAACTTGCTTCAAATAGAATGTCGACATTTGGAATGACGTTGTTAAAACCAGGGGCTCAAATTCTTACCCACTGTAATACAGGTGGTTTGGCTGCAGCAGGCGGTGGAACAGCTTTAGGTGTAGTATTTAAAGCTCATGAAATATTTGGTGACATTCATGTTTATGTTGATGAAACAAGACCTCTGCTTCAAGGGGGAAGGCTGACAACATGGGAGCTTTCAAGAAAAAGTGTTCCGTATTCTTTGATTTGTGACAATATGGCGGGTTTTTTAATGGCTCAAAAAAAGGTGGATGCAATTTTTGTAGGTGCGGACCGTATTGCTTCAAATGGTGATACAGCAAATAAAATTGGAACCTACTCGTTAGCTGTATTAGCCAAGTATCACAACGTGCCTTTTTATATTGTGGCTCCAAAGAAGACAGTGGATTCATCGTTAAAAGACGGTGGAGAGATTCCAGTGGAGCAAAGATTGTCAGAAGAGGTGAGAGGTTTTGTTCACCCTGAGAAGAAAACTATTTGGGCTCCTGACTGTGAAACTTATAACCCTGCATTTGATGTGACTCCAGCTAACTTAATAACAGCATGGATCACTCAAGAGGGTATCTTAAAACAAGAAGATGTAGATAAAGGAGTGTTTAAACAATGTGGGCAATAATTGGTGGATCAGGCTTTGAAAAGTTTGACGAGTTTGAAGTATTAGAAGATATCAGATTAGAAACCCCATATGGTAAGCACTCAAGCTCTTTTAAGAGAGTGAAGTGGCAAGGAGAAGAGTGTTTGTTTTTATCACGTCACGGTGAAAGCCATGAACTCCTTCCTTCAGAGATAAACTATAAAGCAAACATTTACGCACTTAAGAAAATGGGAGCAAAAGGGATTTTATCCTTTTCAGCAGTAGGTAGTTTAAAAGAAGAGTTTGCACCTGAGCATATGGTTTTTATAAACCAGTATATTGATTTTACTAAAAAAAGAGATTCGAGTTTTTGTGGTGAGGGTAGAGTTGGGCATTACTCATTTGCTCACCCTGTTGAAAAAGACCTTCTAGATTACGTTGAAAAGCAGTGTGGTGATTTAAGTTTTCCTGCACACTTTGGAAAAACCTATGTTTGTGTTGAAGGCCCTAGATTTTCAAGCTTTGCAGAGAGTAAGATGTTTCAATCCTGGGGAGCTGATATCATTGGAATGACAAACATGCCGGAGTGCTATTTAGCACGTGAAGCGGGCCTTGTTTATCTTCCTTTTTGTTTTGTGACAGATTATGACTGTTGGAAAGAAGAAGGGGAGCCTGTAACTGTTGAAATGGTTATTGGACGTATGAAAAACAACTATCAAAGTTCAAAAGAGATTTTAAGTATTTTCACTAAAACGAAAGCTTTTGAAGGCTTTAAGGTTTCAAGTATCAACGATGCTATGTTTTCTGGTGAAAAGCTTGATTGGGTTTAAGAGTGTGACTTTACGAAAAGCCACGATTGAAGATGTCCCAGAGATAATGAAACTGATTCATGACTTAGCTGTTTATGAAAAAGAGCCTGAGTCAGTGAAGTTAAGTGTTGAAGATTTAAAAAGAGATGGCTTTGGAGAAAGTCCATACTTTCATTGTGTCATAGGCGAGATTGATGGAGAGGTGATGGGTTTTTCTCTGTATTTTTTCACATGGTCTACCTGGGAGGGGAGACCTTCTTTATACCTTGAAGATCTATATGTAAGAGAAGCTGCAAGAGGAAAAGGTTTAGGTGCTGCTTTATTAAAAAATTTAGCAAAAATAGCGTTTGAGAAAAACTGCGTTCGCTTTGAGTGGGCAGTATTAGATTGGAATGAATTAGCTCGAGACTTTTACCATAAATTAGGAGCCAAGCACCAAGAAGGATGGCTTCCTTATAGAATAGAAGGCGAGGCGTTAAAAAAATTAGCTGAGAGTTGAGAGTGAGGACCAAGGTCCTAAAATACCTCTCTAATGAAACCTAAGAGGGTCTTGGTGGGGGAAAGGTCCTCATACTTACTTTTCTTAACTAAGATGTCTGCTGTAACCAACAGGAGATATTATCTATGAAAAGTTTAATCGCTATTTCAGTTCTATTTGTTTCAGTGTTTAGTTTTGCGCAGTTTGAAGAGCCGTATAACTTAAAAGGCAGTATTGAAGTTAAAGACTTTAGAGTGGAAGTTAAAAAAATTAAAGATCTTGAGATTGATGTGGCCGGTGTTGATGTTAATAGCAACATTGTTGATGTCTTATTAAATGATGAAGAGCTTGAGCTTTTAAAAAGTGAAGGTTTTAATGTGGATGTTACTTGGGTGAAGGGTGTTTCGTTAGATCCTTTAGTAGATGAGGAATACAAAACACCTTATGAAGTAGAGCAGTTTATACAAACAGCTAATGGGCTTTTTCCTGAACTTACAGAACTAGTTGAAATTGGGAAGTCTTTAGAGGGCAGAAGTATTTGGGCTTTAAAGATCACAGACAACCCAACTGAAAGAGAACTTGATGAACCAACAGTTCTTTTTAATTCTATGCACCATGCTAGAGAAGTTATGACTCCAGAAGTTTCAATGGATGTTGTTGAGTATTTACTTTCTAATTACGGTAATGACTCAAAAGTTACAAACTGGGTTGATAACAATGAAATCTGGGTTGTGCCAATGCTTAACGTTGATGGAAATAATCAAGTTTGGCAGGGCAACACTATGTGGAGAAAGAACACTCGTAATGGCCACGGTGTTGATTTAAACAGAAATTACCCCTTTGGTTGGAACTCATGTAACGGATCTAGTGGAAGCACTTCTGCTGATGACTATAGAGGACCAAGTCCAGCATCTGAGCCTGAAACACAAGCTTTAATGGGTCTGGTTGAAAGAGTTAAGCCGGTTTTTGATATTTCATATCACTCTTATAGTGAGCTTGTTTTATACCCTTATGGTTGTAAGAACAGCCAAGGTGCTCCAAGTGAAGTGATGGAGACAGTGGGTAAAGAGCTAGGAAGACTGCTTGGTTACAGAGCTGGAACGCCTTGGGAAATTTTATATGAAGCTGATGGTAGTGATATTGACTGGATGCTTGGAGAGCACCAGGTGATTCCTTATGTGTTTGAGTTAAATAGTAGATCTGATGGTTTTCAGCCTCGTTACTCAACAACAAGAGACAGAACTGTAGAGCTTAATAGAAAAGGCTGGATGCACTTACTTGATCGTTTAGAAGAGTCGGGAATAAGAGGTGTTGTTCCTGCAAATCTTCAGAGCGGAAATGACTTTGTTAAAGTTTTTAAAAGTGAAGATCTTATTCAAAAGTATAGAGTAAATCCTGATGGAACATTTCACATTGTTTTAAATCCTGGAGAGTACAGATTTGAATTTTCTTTTGCAGAGAGCTTTAATCAAGAGCTTACAATACAAGATAAACGTATAGATCTAAAATTCTAAAATAAAAAACTGAAACTAATCCCTTTTATGTAGTGTTAAAGACATAAAGGGGATTAAATGAAAAATTCAAAAACCTGGTGGGCGCCAATAACCAGCCACTTCCTGACACTTCTTGCATTACTGATAATCACTTTATTCTCATTTCAAATTTTAAACTCAAGAGCTCTAATCATAGGGGGGCTTGGTGTGGTGGGGATGTTGGGGCCTTTAGTTTTAGTATGGGTTCACAGAGGGTCGTTAAAAATCTCTTTAATCATACAAACACTGTGCTTTCTTATGGGTTATATACTAAGGCCTACAAACTTATCAGGTAATTGGAAGATGGGAGTTGCAGAGCATATGTTTATGGTCACTGTAGTTTGCTTTTTGTTTTGTGCAATCGCACAAAGTTTATATCTAAAGAAAGAGAAGTGGTGGGGTGAGCAAAATTTTGCTCGATATGATTAATTAAAAAGGGGCTTTAGGCCCCTTTGGTTTTTTTTTATAAGCTAGCAAAGTTTTGAGAAGGCTCTTCAGCAAACTTTTCTTCAGTAGAGGCTTCGATTTCATCCTCTTCATAGCCAAGTTCATAATCAGTGGCAGCATCCATTACAAATGTTGAAAAGTTATAATCAACCCAGTTGTCAAAATTATCTTCAGTAAGGGCTTCAACAAGAGTCTCTTCATCGTCAATGAACTCTTCAAGTAAAGACTCAAAAATCACGAAGAAATTTTCAGCTAAATAGTCTTCAACTTCACCGTCCGTATCTACTGGTGGAATTAAGAAAGTATGAGGATGCTCTAAAACTCTTTTTTCATCCTCAGGTGTTTCAGTAGTGGTTTTATACCAAGTGTAGAACTCTTCATTTAAGAATGCGATAAGTACGCTTCTGTTTACAACGCTTACTTCAGCTAGTTCACCTTGTTCTTCAATTTCATGTGTAATTGTATGTTCCATAAATCCTCCGTAATATTATATGAAGATTTTAACTTAGAGTTTTTTGAAATGGAATAGAGCCTGGTCTATTTATTAAGGTCGCCTTTAAGTTCTTTTCCGGCTTTAAAGAAAGGTAATTTCTTTGCTGCAACATTAATAACTTCACCAGTTTTAGGGTTGCGGCCTTTACGTGCTTCGTAGTCACGGTTTACAAAAGTCCCAAAGCCTCGAATTTCAGTACGACCATCATTTACAAGAGATGCAATAATTGAATCAAAAACTGTGTTAACCACAATTTCAGCTTTCGCTTTGGCAATTTTATGCTTCTCAGATAGAAGTTCTATTATTTCAGCTTTAGTCATTACACATATTCTAGTTGAAAAAAGGGATTGAGAAAAGCTTGAACCCCCTAGAATTGATCTTTTTAAAGGCTTTTAGTGTTTTTTCTGTAAGTTTGTCTCGGTCGAGAATTTTTTTGATGTCTTCTCGGGCAGTTTTACCAATTTTTTCGGTGTCCATGGTTCCTGTAAAGACCTGATCTATTAGATTTGCACATTTTGTGGTCTCCCCAGGCCTAATAAGAAAGCCGTTCTTGCCATCTTCAATGATGGAGGAGATGGGGCTAAATTCAGACCCTATAATGATTTTCTCTTGTGCCATGGCCTCAATAAGGGTGGGTCCAAAGCCTGAAGTGGCATAACTGATGTTGATGAACACATCAGACAGCGAAATATAGTCAGGGAGCTGTGCTTTTGGAATGTTCTTAGTAAAAATAACTCTAGAGTCTAAAGCTTTTAGGAGAACAGTTTTTTCAATCTCTTTAAAGTAGGGGCCGTTTCCAACAACTAGAAACTTTGCTTTTGGGTGAATGAGTGCAACCTCTTCAAAAACATCTAATAGGTATAAAAGCTCATCAGGCTTTTCCATACTAGAGGATGTAGCCACAATGGGGGTTTTTAAAGACAGGTTAAGTTGCTCTAAAAGTTTTTCGGACTTCTTTCTTAAAATCAGGTCACTGACATGTGAATCTAAAGGGATTTTAAAAATCCAATTTGGTGGGTAAAGGTAATAGCGTTCTAAGCTTAAAGCCTGTTTTGGGCTATTCACAAAAACACCTTGAGCCTCTCTTAAGATGAAGTAGTCTTTAAAGAAGTATTTCTTTAAAAAGATTAACGGGTTTAAGAGGTTTGATACTAAAAGTCCTAATAGGCTTTCATCAACGGAGAGAAGGCTAAACATTTCCTCCATTCTTGAAACCTGTACTCCGTAACTCAAGCTTGGTTTATTTGGCTGAAGTTGTGACTTAAAGCCTTTTAAAGAAGTGTCTAGGCTGTGTACGTGATCAATTTTTTCTAGTTGGTGAACTTCGCGAAGTTTTTTTAAAGCTGCTTTTGGGAACTCTTCTTTTGATATGAAGTTGTTCCCACTTGCCACAAAGTGGATATCAATATTTTTTCTTCTAATAACAGACTCGTTAGATGGAGACTTATGAGAAATAATAGAAACCCTGACTCCCATCTCAGACAGTTTGTCAGCAATGGGCCAAACGTTTTCTTGATCGGAGGCTTTGGCTGTTAATGGGAGGTTTTGTCCCACAAAGCAAACATGAAAGTTCATTAAGAACTCACAGGGTTATTTAGGGCGTAAATAATTTTATCTAAAAGCTTCATATTTGCTTCAGGCAGGTGTTCATTCTTAAGGTCTGAAATCTTCACCCACTTTAAACCGTCATGATGGACAGTCTTAGGCTCGCCTTTCCAGTAGGGAACTTCATAGAATAAAAGCATAATGCCTGTGTCGCCGTAAGAGTGAATTCCAGTAAGTCTAATAGCTCCAATTTCAGCATCGATTCCAAGTTCTTCTTTAAGCTCTCGTCTGAGAGCTTGTTCAGGTTCCTCTTCAGGCTCAACCTTGCCCCCTGGAAACTCCCAGAAACCAGCAAGGTTATGGCCCTCAGGGCGAAGTCCTAGTAGAACTTCGTCTCCACGCCTCATCATTGCTGTTACAACTGGTATCCAGTACCCTCGTCTACGTTTGTTATCCATAATACTCTCCATACTATCTTAAAATTGAGATAGGGTCAGGTGAATTAGTATTTTGAGTCCAGTATAGGAAAGCCTCTTTTAGAGTGCTTTTACAGAGTCGTTAAAAAGTGAGGGGCCATGAAAGATCAAGCCTGAGTAAAACTGCACTAAGTCAGCACCAGAATTAAGTCTGTTTATAGCTTCACTTGGTGAGCAAATTCCTCCAACAGAGATTAGAGCCTGAGATGAGTCATCTCCAATAGTGGCTCTAGCAACTTTAAGTTTATGCAAAGATTTAGAGCAAAGAGGGGCTCCTGATAAACCGCCTCGTTCAGGAAAGTTTACCTCTGGAGGTCTGTCGACAGTTGTGTTCGTCAAAATAAACCCATCAAGTTCAAGCTCTGAGCAATCCTTTAAAAATTGTGAGAAGCTGTCATCATCTAAATCGGGAGAGAGTTTTACCAAAAGAGGAGTTCTATTTTTGAATTCTTTTGAGGCTTCAATGATAGGGGTGATGAATTTTTGAAAGTTTTCTTTTTGGTGAAGCAGTCGAAGGTCTTTAGTGTTGGGGCTTGAAATATTAATTACAAAACAGTCTGCAACATCATTAAAGAACTTAATCCCAGCAACATAATCATCCTGTGCCTGCTCTAGCGGGGTACTCCTATTTTTTCCGATGTTGATAAATAGAGGTAGCACATGTGCTCCGGCCTTATTTTTGTAGTCTTTGATCCTAGGTAAAACCGCTTTAAAGCCAGCGTTTGGAAAGCCCATGCAGTTCCATAAAGCTTTGCTTTTTACATCACGATCAATAATCTTACCGGGGTTTGGCCCTTGCGGTTCTGGAGTGAAGGTTCCTATTTCTAAAAAGCCTGCGCCCCACTTTGTCCATGTAAACAAGTCTTTGGCTTCTTTGTCTAAGCCTCCGGCTGTGCCAAAAGGATTGTTAAACTCTAAACCAAGTTTTTTTAGTTTTGTGTTCTCATTTTTGGGGAAGGGTTTTAAAGAGGACCAGCTTCTTAAAAGCACTGGTCCTAGTTTATGAGATAGGCCTGCGGGTAAGCAAAGCCAAGGTTTTTTTATAAATTCAATTACCAAGTTTGCCCTCTAAGTTCCATAGCTTGCTCAAGTCTTAAAAGAGATACAGATAAAGCGGCGGTTCTTAAATCACATTTTTTTTCTTGTGAGTAAGTAAAAACAGTATCAAAGCAAGAGTCCATGATTTTTTTAAGTTTTCCACGAACTTCATCTTCTTCCCAGAAAAGCCATACAATATCTTGTACCCACTCAAAGTAAGAAACAACAACACCACCGCCGTTTGAAAGAACATCTGGAACAACCATGATGCCATTTTTATTTAAAACATCATTGGCATTATTTGTTACAGGCCCGTTTGCGCCTTCAACAATGATCTTCGCTTTGATGTCATTAACGTTATTTTTGTTGATTACACCCTCAAGTGCACAAGGTGCTAAAACATCTACTTCAAGAGCTAACAGGTCAGAGTTGCTGATTGGAGAAGCTCCCTCAAACCCTGCAATGGTTCCATTTGATTCAGTGTACTTAACGAGAGCAGGAATGTTAATTCCATCACCATTATATATTCCACCAGAAACATCACTTACAGCAACAATACGTGCTCCAAGCTTATGCCCCTCAATTGCAGCGTGCATACCCACTTTACCAAACCCTTGAATTGCAATACTTGCGCCATCAATGTTTCTTTTAACAGATTTAAGAGCTTTATCGATAATAAAAACAACGCCAAGACCAGTTGCAGAGTTACGGCCTTTTGATCCGCCGACAGCAACAGGTTTGCCAGTTACAACACCGGTTTGAGAATAACCTGTATCAAGAGAGTAGGTGTCCATCATCCACGCCATAGTCTGCGCGTCTGTTCCAACATCTGGAGCAGGGATATCTTTATCAGGTCCGATGAAAGGACTGATTTCACGAGTAAATCTTCTTGTAAGGCGCTCTTTTTCAGCTTCAGATAAAGAGTTTGGATCAACACAGACGCCACCTTTTGCTCCGCCTAAAGGAAGGCCTAAAAGAGAGTTCTTTAAAGTCATAAGAGTGGCAAGTGCTGCAACTTCTCCAACGTGTACAGAAGGGTGGTATCTTAATCCACCTTTAAAAGGGCCAAGTGCTTGGTTGTGTTGAACACGGTGACCTTCAAAAACTAAAAGACGGCCATCGTCCATTTTCACAGGTATGCTTACTGTGATCATACGTCTTGGGTGCTTTAGTGTTTCAAGAGCTGCGGGGTTTAGGTTTACCCTTTCACCAACGCTTTCTAGTAGAGATATTGTGTTTCTGAAAAAATGACTTGATTTTAAAGGGTCTGCTGCTTGTTCCATTCTAACTTCCTTTTGCGCCTTTGTCCTTGCGATGTTTTTTAAAAGTTTAACAATTAAAACACCCTCAGGAACCATTTAGAAGCATTTTAGTCAATGCGTGTTATTTTTTATAGTAATATTCTATGATAACTGAAGGTGTGAGCAAAGCAGAAGCAATTAAACTAATGAGTTTTGAGGACTTTTCACAGGTGATGTCTGTGGTAGAGGCCTTTGTGAATAAAAAAATAGCAAATCCTAAACTGTCTTCAAAAGTTTTAGTTGTAGGGGATGTGGGGCTTGATAAGTACCTTTTTGGAGCTGTTGATAGAATCAGCCCGGAGGCCCCTGTTCCAATTGTAAACCTGAAAGAAAGAGAGAAAAAGCTTGGACTTGCGGCAAATGTGGCTAAGAACCTATCTTCTTTAGGCGGATCTTGTGATCTTTTAGGTCTGAAGGGTAGTGATGTGGCAGGCGGTGAGATTGAAGAAATCTTATCAAGAATGCCAGGTTTAAGCTCAAAGTTAGTGAGCTCTTCTACAAGGCCAACTACAGAAAAAACTAGAGTCATTAGTGGGCAGCATCACCTCTTAAGGCTTGATTCAGAAGATAGCGGGGCTTTGAGTGAAGAAGATAGGCAGAGGCTATTAAAGCTAGTAAACGACTTGGATTTTTCAAATTACAGCCATGTGATTTTAGAGGATTATGGAAAAGGTGTTTTGTTTGAAGAGTTTTGTCAATTAGTTATAGGAAAAGCTCATGAAAAGAACGCTGTAGTCTTGGTAGACCCTTCTAAGAAAGCGTTGCTGTCAAAATTTAGAGGGTCTGACTTTTTCAAACCCAATTATGTGGAAACAGTTTCTTACTCAGATGCAGCAGGAACTGAGGACTATGTAGAGCTTTTAAAGTGGATTTTAAAAGAGGGTGAGTTCAAGAACCTCATAAGTACTTTAGGTGCTTTGGGGATGAGTATTTGTGATCAAGAGGGGGCTTTAAGGGTTCCTACCTTTGCAAGGAAGGTCTTTGACGTGACTGGCGCGGGAGATACGGTTATAGCAGCCTTGTCATATGGGCTTGCTGGAGGGCTTTCAGTGGTTGAGGCCTGCTTATTTGCTAACTTTGCTGCAGGCTACGTAGTGGGTAAGGTTGGAGCTGTGCCGTGCACACTGGAAAACATTAAGTCACACATGGAAAGATTTTCGCGGTCTGAGATCAGCCTTAAGTTTCAAGAAAACATCTGATAGTTCTTTAAGTTATGGAAAAAGTTAACTTTTTTGATCAAACTCAGGCGACACTTCGTGAGCACTTTCAAGCTTGTGGTGAAAAGCCTTTTAGAGCTGACCAGCTCTTTTCATGGATATATCGAAAAAGAGAAGAATCTGTAGAGGCTATGACAGATCTTTCTAAGGGCTTTAGAGAGTCGATTGATCAAAGGTTATATTTTGAAAGACCTGAGGTTGTTGAATTTAGGCAGAGTAAAGACGGCACTCAGAAGTTTTTATTTGATGTTGGAGACGGGCTTACGGTTGAGACTGTTATGATTCCTTCAGGGGATAGAAAGACTTTATGCGTGTCTTCAGAGGTTGGTTGCAACCTTGCTTGTAAGTTTTGTTTTACAGGGAAGTATAAGCTTAAAAAAAGATTAAGCCCCGGTCAGATTGTAGGTCAGTTTTTAGAGGTGAATGACAGACTTTTAAAAAATGGCGAAAAAGGTTTGAGCAACGTTGTTTTTATGGGAATGGGTGAGCCTCTAGATAATTTAGAGGGTGTGTTTGGTGCTATTGAAATCTTGCAAAATGATAAAGGTATTAACTTTTCTAGAAAGAGAGTTACTGTTTCAACTTCAGGGCTAGTGAACTTTATACCTTTAATTTCTAAATCAGGAGCTCATTTAGCAGTAAGCTTAAATGGTAGTAATGATGAAGTTAGATCTTCGATTATGCCGATTAATAAAAAACACCCAATAAGAGAGCTTTTGCAGGCTACTGATAAGCACTCTGAAGAAACAGGGTCTGAAGTGACTTTTGAGTATGTTTTACTTAAGGGTGTGACCGATGAAATGGCTCATGCAAGAGAGCTTGCAGTTTTACTTAAAGGTAGAAAAGCAATGGTGAATTTAATTCCTTTTAATGAACACCCTGATTCAGGCTTTGAAAAACCTGACCATGAGCAAGTTGATAAGTTCCAAAACTATCTGGTGAAAAAAGGTATCAGAGCATACAAACGCCAGACTAGAGGTGAAGATATTTTTGCAGCCTGTGGTCAACTGCACGCTATTAAACAAGAAGAGCTTATAGTTTAGAAGTTTGTTAATTTGAGTTTAAATGTACCCTAATAAGACGAAGTAAAGCACTTTCGCAACAGTTCTGCATATGAACTCAAAAAATCTCAAATCTTATATAGGGGCTTTTGAGGATAAACTGTATTTTAATGGAGCAAGACTCTGTAAAAATCATCTATAAAATGTCTATATTTGGTATAATTTAAAGAAGAGATATAGATAGGCCTTAAGGTTTAAAGAGCCTTTTTTTTAATGGCTAAGTCAGTTAAGTCGATAGATTATCATGAGAGAATTAAAGTACTTAACATTATTAGTGATATTCTTCTCCTTCGGGTGCAAGCAAAAACATGGATCATCAAGCTCATCAAGTGAGTTAGTAGACTACGATTCGTGCTTTAAAAGTATGAAAGAAAGTTTTCAAAGTAATGTAATGTCTGTAATGCAGACAAAATCGTGTGCTTCATGTCATGGGCCGTCGGGATCAGCAGGTAGATCAATGCTAAGATTTAGTTCTAACACAGAAGATTTAACTGAAAATGTTAGGAGTAGTTTTGGACTCATTAATATTCAAGACGTTAATGCTAGTGCACTTCTTTTAAAGCCGACAAACAGCGTTGCTCATGGAGGGGGTAAGTTAATTGACCTGGACTCTGTTGATTATAATAAGTTAAAGGCTTATGCAGGTTTAGCGGCAGAGACGGAAATGTGTGCAAAGTTTCAAACAGCTAGTCAATGTGAAGAGAAAGATGAAATACAGCATAGAAAATTAAGAAGGTTAACTAAGGGCCAGATTGTAAATACTGTAGTTGCGGCCTTTGGCGAAGATATCAGGGGAGATATTCTAGAGATTGAAGACGGTAGCCCTACAGTTGGAATGGCTAGTGAGAATGACTATTTAAAGATTAATGATCAGCAGTTATCATCTTGGAACAACTCCTTGGAAGGGCTTGTGTCAGCGGCGATACTAAATAACGCTGACTTGCAAAGCTGCAGTGTGGATTTTGTACATAGCTGCTTATTTGACGTTATTCTAAATAAGTACGCTGTAAGAATCCTGAGGAGACCTTTAAGTGATACTGACGCTGTATCTCTTCAGACTTCTTTAAATAAAATTAGGGGTCTTGGAGGAAGTTCTTTGGACCTTATTAAGTTATCTTTAAAGTCCTTACTACTGAATCCTCTTTTTTTCTATCGATCTGAAATCGGTTTAGAAGAAGACTCGGCATCAGCAAGAGAACTGGATGCTTATGAAGTGGCATCCTTCTTGTCATATAGTTTGTGGAATCAGCCTCCAGATCAGATATTATTAAATAAAGCTAAAGACGGCTCTTTAAAAAAATCTTTTGAAATTAAGAATCAACTTAGTCGCCTTCTTGCGGATGTGAAGTCTAAGCAGATTAAGAAATCTTTTTTTGCAGATTATTTAAAAATTGATATAATGAAAGAGGTAATAAAAGACACTGAGGTTTACCCAATAAGTATTGTTGAAAGAGAGTCGCTACACAATAGTGTATTAAAAATGGTTGAAACTAACGTATCAGTTCCTTTTGCAGGAGTTTTTTCAACAAGTGATTATTATGTGAATACTGATAACGCACGATTTTTTAATGTTACGAGTGATTCTCAAGATTTGGTTTCTACGGCAGTAACTAGTACAGAGCGTGTAGGCATACTGAATCACCCAGCTTTTTTAAGTATTCATGCGAACCCTGAAAATTCCGGAATTGTAAAGCGTGGGGTTTTTGTTTTAGAGCAGCTTTTATGTAATCATCTGGGAACTCCTCCTGATGATATTAGCCCTGCTTCAGACCTTCCAGATGGATTTGATGAAGATGTTCTGACCAGTCGAGAGGTTCTTCATATAAAGCACTCGAGCCAACCAGCTTGCATATCATGTCATACGTCAATTGATAATATTGGAGGAGGTCTTGAAAACTTTGATGGCCTTGGCCGATTCAGAACCACAGAAAAAGAGAATGTCGTAATTAATGCAGCTGGTGTAGTTGAGGGGATAGGCTCTTTAAATATTTCTTTTAGTGATTCAGTAGATATGACTAAGAAGATGACGGCTTCTGATCAGTTTCAATCGTGCCTAAATAAGAAGTTCTATGAGTATGTAACAGGGGAAGTCGTTAGTTCGAAGAATGCATGTAGCTTTAACCAGTTAAAAGACTCCTCAGATGAAGCCTCGGTGAAATCATTTTTCGAGAGGTTCACGGACCTTAGCTTTTTTGCAAAACGTAGAAGGGAAGACCCATGAAGAAAAAATTAAGTAGAAGAGATTTTATGCAGGCCTTAACGGCAGTAACAGCAGGTTCTACCCTTAGTCAGTCTCTGCCTATTTTTAGGACGATTGCTCAGGCGCAAGCAGCGCCAACAAGGCTTCTTCTCGTAGCTAAGACACATGGTTGGATGTCAGATAAAAAATTTGGTAACGGTTATTTTGGTGTGAACTCATCATCACCATTTGGTTTTGACTTGCCGCCGAGCCATACAGATTTATATGATATTGCAGAGCATGTTACGTTAGTGGATGGTTTAAGGGGGACTCACTGGGGAAACGCACACGACGTATCATATAGTGATATTTTCACTTCAGCTGTTCCAGCAGGTGAAACTTCTTCTGATATCAACATTCATTTTCCAAGACCGACGGGGCCTTCTTTGGACTGGGTTCTGGGAGATATTTTGGGAAAAAATGTTTTAAGAGTTTCAAATGATTATAGATCATGGGGGGAGTTATTTCATCCTTTATGTTTTGACGGAAGTGCTCAGCTTCTGGGGTTCACTCGTGATTTGGATACACTTTATGACTCTGTGGCAGGAGTTATCTTAAATGCACAAAATCCAAGTTCGGGAAGTGCTTTAGAAACAGCTTTAAACCAAGAACTTTTTAAACTTAGTGGGAATTCAATAGATAGAATCGCTCGCCTTTTAAGAGGTGGCCAAAAACAAAAACTTGAGAATTTCAAAAGCACTCTTAATCGAGTAAACTCTAGTCTTTCTATTGATGGTATAAATACAGATGTAGTTGTCCCTGCACGTCCTGAAGGGTGGTCTCTACAACAGGATTTCACATCAAAAAGCTTAGATTTAATTAAACTAGCTTTTATGGCAGATACTCATAGGATTTCGGTTTTGGGCCTAAATGGACAGCTTACAGACTTTCCTTGGACGGACTCATCAGGGCAGGCTCAAAATGGAAACATCTGGAGTGACGGGTTTCATCATGCAATTGCACACTACACAGGGCATGCTCCAGATTCGCCTTTAGCGCTTGATGCGAATAATAAAGAGTATGTAAAGTTAATAGTAGACTTTGCAAAAGATTTGGATGCGACGATAGATGTTGACGGTAGAACAATGCTAGAAAATACAATGATTGTGCTAACAGGAGAGGTTGGCAGTGGTAGCCATGACACACGTACTAAGCCAGTAGTTATTATTGGAGGAAGGGGCTCGGCCGGTTTAAATACAGGAAGACTTATTTCGCCTCGAAAGATAATACCTAAGAATGTCGGAGATGAAGGGATAACTTTTGGACGGCCGAATATCAGTGGCGATCTATTGCCTGAATTCCCATGCATGATGCACCGGTACTATGAACGCTCAAAACAAACAGAGGCAGACCTTATGGTGTCAATTGCAAGGGCTATGGGGCATAATATTAGTAGTTTTGGACTTCCTGTTACAAATACAGTGCCTATTCAGTTGACTTAAAGAGTATGACTCAGTGTCGCTTTCTTTAAGTTTAGTTATAGGATTTACGTTTCTTTTTATCTAAGACCTTTCGTCTAAGTCTTTGCTTTTGTTCATTAGACATGCCTTTCCAATTGGAGCCCTTTTTAAAGGAGCTCCAATTGCTTTTATAGCGAGTTTTTTTCTCAGGACTATACTTTTTATACTTAGAGTAGTTTGATTTAAACTTAGGTTTGTAAGTCCTGCTTGTAGAGTCTTTGTATTTATTTGAGTTAAAAGTTTTTCGTGGTTGAGCTTTGTATCTATCAGAGTCATAAGATTTACGAGAGCCTCTTCCGGATTGAGCATCATACTTTCTAGAGGCATCGCTTTGTTCATACGATGAGGCCGTAATGGAGAACAGCAAGCTAATAACAAAAGTACTTAATAGCGTAATTATTTTTTTCATAACATGATCTCCTCTAACTCTTCAGGGCTTAAACTGTCTAAAGCATCCATAAACTCTAAGTCATCAACTATCTCTACTTCATCTGGTGAAAGGGCGGCAAGCTCCATTAGTAAGTTGTTAGCTAATGCGGCCTCTAAGTCTGTGTGTTTTTGTACAGGGTTTAAAGCTTGAAAGTAGACAACTACGGCGATCACACAAGTTAAAGCGCCTGAGAGCCAGTAAAGCCCAAAGCTTTTTGTTTGTTTCTTATTTAAAAGAAGCTCAGCTTCAACAGCCTTAAAAACATTATCACGGTGTTTTTTAGAAGGTTCCTCAATGAAGTGTTTTTGATTGTTAGTACTCATGAAATAGCCTCCTTTCCAAAGTCTTCTCCTAATTGCTCTTGCAAGGTTTTTCTTGCCCTATGAATCATACTTTTTACAGCTCCAACACTTGCTTCCATTTTTTCAGCCAACTCTTCATAAGAGGGCTCCTCTGTAATGAGTATAGTTAAAGCTATTCGCTGTTTGTCAGGCAGAGAGTCCATAGCTTTTGAAACAGTCTGGATATCGTATTTATTTAAAACATCCTTTTCAAAAGATGCGTTGTGTTCTGAGTCGATATACTCACCCACGTCTTCTTTAAAAGAAAGACGGCTGTCTTTTCTAATAATGTTTAAGCAGTGGTTTCGTATCATAGTCATCACCCAAGCGTTAAAATATCCTTCCTTTTGGTAGTTGGGTGCCTGTTTTACAACTTTCACCCAAATATCCTGAGAGGCTTCCTCGGCCCGTTCTAGGTCTCCTAATATTTTCTTAGCAAAACCTAAAACTTTACCTCCATACCGATTAAAGAGTTCTCCAAATGCTCTTTGGTCACCATTTGCGACCAAATTCATGAGCTCATCATCAGCCATTTGGCTTATTTGAGCTTTTCCAGACAGTTTGTCTAAAAATTTCAATCCCATTTGGGGACTCCTTATGTAAACACAGTACAGGCTTAAAAGTTTCACCATATTTTTGAATTTATACGAAACTTTATCAAGCTTCATGGTGTTTATACGATAAGCATAAAGTGGAAAAAAGGGGAAAAAGTATGAAAAAGACAGTAATTAAGGCAGTGGTGGTGATTTTTGGACTTTCACAGGCAGGGGCAGTGTTTGCTAAGAGCCCAAAGGAGCGTATCGAAAAGAGACAGGAGCGACGCTCAGATAGGCGGGATGATAGACAGGAGAGAAGGTCTGACCATAAAGAAAAAAGAGCTGAAAGACATGAAAAAAGAAAGGCTAAACGAGCAGAACATAAGGAAAACCGTCAAGAAAGACATGCTGAGCGCAAAGAGAAGCATTTAGCGCGTAAGGAAAAACGTAAAAGTAGACGATCTGAGCGAAGGTCTAAACGTCAAGAGAGAAGATCTGGTAGAAAATAAGTTAAAATATACAAAGGCGTCTCAAGCTGAGGCGCCTTCTCAATTTAAGACCGTTATTTGCCGATAAAAAGCAGTGAGCTCAAGAAAAAACGAAAATACAGCATTAAAGAGTGAAGAGGATTTCACATCAGAAATTTTATCTGATGAGCTTCATCAAGCATTAGATAAGTCATCTGATGATAGTGCTGAGGAGTTTTTAAAGACCCTAAAGCATGAAATGCAGCAGCAGGCTGAGGCTAATCCAGAAAATACTGAAATTGAAGAAGTCGCAAAAAAACCAGAAGCTAGAGAGTATGATGATAAAACGGCAGTTTTGAGTGATGATGTTCAGTCTACAGCTGATTTTGAGAATGTGACGTCTTTAGACGATGTTAAGGCTGGAATTGTTCAACAGAATATTCAAAGAAACCCATCAATTGATTTAAAGAATGCAGATTATATTAAATTTGCTCAAGAGAAGATTAAAAAACTTGAAAAAGAGGTTGGTGATTTAAGAGTTGAAGCTCAAGAGCTGGCTTTAGCAGGGGGACATTTTAAAGCCCTTGCTGAAGAAAGAGAGTTTTTAACAAAGAGTATGGAAGCTAAAATTAGTGAGCTTGAGAGCACATCTAGAGAAGAGAAAAAGATTTTAAATGAGGCGCTTGAGGCAAAAGAAACTAAGGTTTTAGCACTACAGAGTAGAGTTGAAAGTTTAGAGGATGAGCTTGAGTCAAAATACAACAGATTAAGAGTGAGAGAGCGTGAGCTTGAAAGTAGACTTGAGATCTTAAAACAAGAGCAAGATGCGGTTGCGTCGAGTAAAGATGATATGATTTTAAGAGTTAAAAAACAAAACAATGCGCTTACTTCTGATCTAGAGAGAGCAAGATCGCAAACACAAAAAACAGCAACTCAGTTGCAAGAAAAAGAAGACGCCTTAAGAAGGACTATAAAAGCTTTGAAGCTGTCTTTAACTATGTTAGAAAGCCAGAAACACAATTGATGAAAAGTATTTAAGTGGAGTAAGTTGGTAAATGGAAAGTCTTTCAAAGGTTAAACTTGTTGTGAGCGACCTCCATTTTGGAACTGGTCTAAGTGATCCTGGCGGTGGGCACAACTCTTTAGAAGAGTTTTATTTTGATGAGAAGTTTGCAGAGTTCTTAGAGTATCATACAACGGCTAAGTTTAAAGATATTGAAGTGGAGCTTGTTTTAAACGGTGATATTTTTAATTTTCTTCAGATAGACTATAAAGGGCATTTTGTTCCTGTAATTACAGAAGCAATGAACCTTAATATGCTAGATAGAATTGCTGAAGGGCACCCAAAAATATTTAAAAGCCTTAAAAAATTTGCTTCTTTAGAGGGGAAAAGCATCACCTATGTTACGGGTAACCATGACCAAGGTATTTTGTGGCCTAAAGTTCAAGGTAGACTCAATGAGATTTTAGAGACCCAGGTTAATTATTGCCAGTTGGTGTATTATTTTGACGGCGTTCATATTGAGCATGGTCATATGCATGAAGCTGCAAACAGGATGAACCCTAAGAAATTCTTTTTAAGAAAAAATCTTCCAGAGCCAATACTGAACCTGCCTTTTGGATCTCATTTTTTTGTAGATTTTGTTTTAAAATTGAAACAAAGCTACCCTCATGTTGATAAAGTGCGCCCCTTTAGAAGAATGGTAAGGTGGGTTCTTTTTAATGAAACCGTTTTCTTAATAAAAAGTTTGTTTCAAATGTGTAAGTACTTTTTCTTAAGTGCTTTTGGGTCGTCTAATCATAAGAATGCATGGTCTGTTAAAACTCTTTTTAAGATTATTTTAGAGAGTGCTATTTTCCCAGACCTTTCAGATAGTGCAAGATATGTTTTAAAAGATGAGCGTGTGCATACAGTAATTTTTGGACACTCCCATGTTTATCAGTATAGGCAGTGGGGGCAAGGTAAAGAATATTTTAATACAGGAACGTGGACAGACATTGTATCTTTAGATGTGAGTTCTTTAGGCAAAATAACGAAGCTTACTTATGTTGAAATTGGGTATGGTGCGGACAGTTCCAGACCAAGGGGAAGGCTTAAGGAATGGCGGGGCTACCACCGGATAGAAGAAGACGTTGTGATTTGTTAAAAGTTCAGTGTCTAGTGTTGATCTCCGTAGAAAAAACAGTAAAATATTCTACATGTCGGATAATAATGAAGATTTAGAAAAAACGAGTGTCTTAACAAGCGAAACTTTGAAAATTACGATGGATTCAGCAAATAAGAGTCCTGCGACTTTGGTTCTTTTGGTGGGGCCTGCAAGTAGTATCGGTAAGCAGTGGCAATTGTCAGGACAAGACTTGGTTATTGGCAGATCTCCAAGCAATGCAATTTTTATTGATGATAGATCAGTAAGTAAGTCACACGCAAAATTTGTATTAGCGGGTAATGACACATTGATTATGGATTTAGAATCTACAAACAAAACAGTGATCAATTCACAAACCATTCCCCCACTAACTACTGTAAAGCTTAAAAATAACGATCAGGTTAAGGTTGGAAATGTGATCTTTAAGTACTTAGAAAAAGGTAACATTGAGGCTGTTAGTGCTAAAAATGCATTTGATAGATCTCAGTTGGATGCTCTAACAGGCGCTTATAACAAAGGTGCTTTAATGGCTTATGCGCCAGAGGCGATCAAGAGATCAGATCTTATCAGTATGCCTTTAAGCCTTATTGTTTTTGATATCGACCACTTTAAGAAGGTAAATGATACTTATGGGCACGCTCCTGGGGATTATGTTATTAAAGAGATCGCTAGGCTTGTAAAAGATAAGCTTATTAGAAGTGAAGATTTTTTCTCTAGATTTGGTGGGGAAGAGTTTGTATTGGTTCTTTCTGCAACAGATGTGGCGATCTCAGGAAGTGTTGCTGAAAGAGTTCGAGCGACAATAGAGGCCCATACATTTGAATTTGAAGGAACAAAGATCCCTATAACCGTGTCTGCGGGAGTGGCTGTCAGAAAACCAAACGGAATCACTTGGGATGAGCTTTTTGAAAAAGCTGATGCTGCGTTATATAAGTCTAAGAATAGAGGCAGAAACCAGGTTTCAATAGGTTAGATCTAGGTTGTCTAAAGTCTTTACGGTCCTAAGTTTTTTTCAAAGCTTGGGATCTTTTTTTATCTAATGAGATTCAAAGAGTATAAGTAGCTATGAGCAAACTCTCACTACTTATCCCACTTATATTCGTGCTGTCAGCATGTGGCGGTAATCATTTTGATCAAAGCCACTTAACTGATAAAGGGCCTGTGCCTCCAGCTTTTGGCTGTACTGCTGATGCTTTAACAGCTTTAAATGACCTAACAGACTTGTGTGGAAGAGATTTATCAGAAGATGTGGATAAGGACCTTTGCTTAACAAGAGCTGCGGCTTATCAACAAAAGTACCCAGATGTGGTTTGTAACCTTGAAGGTGAAACAATTGTTACAGCTCAATTGATTGACGAGGCTGTTGAAGCTATTGAAGATGAAGATCAGACCTTGATTGATTCAGGTATATTTGATGAATGATGAATTAATTAAAAAAATCAGTTTTTTCTTTTCTTCCTTCTAAGCTCTTAATTTTTGTAAGATATGCGAAGATGTCCCCATTAAAATCAGAAGATAATGTTTCTTCTAAAAAGTTGAATTTATGAAAGTATGTTTTAAAAGCTGCAAGCTTTGCGTTGTTCAGGCCTTTTAGAAATATATAGTCGTAGTTATTAACTTTAAGAAGAGGTTTTAGTTCTTCCACGTAGTTGGTTTGAATATTTGAAAAGAGAGCCTCTCTGTCAGTGTGGTTTCTGTAGTATTTGATAGAGTCTTTAATAGTCTTTTCTAAGAATAAAGTGAACTCTTTAGAGTCTTTCCATGAAAGAAGTTCTTTTTCTTTTTGTTTAAAGTCATTTAAGTGTTCTAAGAACTCAACCATGAAGTGATGAGCAAAGAATACGGCTAACCTTTCATTAGCTTCAGTGTTGTTCTTAATAAAGAATGTAGTGTGAAAACACTCGTGAAAAATAGTTTTTGCAAGGCTGTATTTATCACCTTTAAGCATGCTGGATAAAATAGGCTCTTTAAACCAACCAAGGGAGCTGTATGCTGTAACACCTCTAGTGTAGGTGTCATAGTCTTTAGAGTCTAAAGTCTTTGCTGCTGCGAGGGCTTTGCCTTTTGAAAAATAGCCTTTATAAGGAAAGCTTCCAACTATAGGAAACCACCATTTCTTAGGCTTAACCTCATTCTTTTTTGATGCGATAACTAGGTAGCTGACATAAGGGCGGCCAAGCTCAACATAGGTGTCAAAGTTCTTTTTACATGTAAGGCCGTTTGATGCGGCAAACTCCTTGGCCTCTATGGAGAACTCCAGCTTGGCCTTGGTCTGGGGTGTGATTGCAACATTTTCGATAGTTTTTTCTATTTTTTGACGAGAGTTGAGGATTCTGACTTGCTCAAAAGCCCCTGAGACCAAATAAGGGAGCTGGCAGCCTGAGAGCAAAAGTATTAAGGATAGAAGCCAAATATTGGTTAAAGTTGAGACAGTCATACCCCGATATTGAATCAAAGGGGGGTTCATGTCTACTAGTGATAACGTGATCCAGATCAAAGAGTTTTTAAAAAATAATGCAGAAGCTACAAATGAGACGATCAGTCTTTCAAATGCTGAAGTAGAATCAATAACTGAAATTAGAGAAGAAATGATCTCTGAAGAGAGAAGAAAGGTTAAGAGAACACTTTTAACTGAATTTGTGGGTGCATCTCTTATTATTCCAGGAAGTGGTTTAGTTAAGGTATCATTGAATGATATCTCTAGAGGTGGCTTGTCTTTTGATGTTCAAGAGAAATATGGGCAGTTAAAAGAAGGCGATAAAATGGCTGTGAGAGTATATTTAAACCACACAACTTACTTTCCACTTTCTGTGACTATTACAAATGCCAGATTTATTAAAGAAGAAGCTTCTTATAGGCATGGAGCTGAGTTTTTAAAAGGGACCGTAAACGAGGAAGCTGTTCATCACTTCATTCGTTTTATGGAAACTGTAAGCACGAGCTTAAAGGCAGATTTGGGCGACCTAATGCTTAGCAAATGATCTAAAAAGTCAAAAAAATAAAATATAACAACATCTTAATGCAGTAGTTCTTAACTTCGAGAGCTCTTTGAGGGGATAATATTAGTAGGACTCGTTGTGAGTTTTTACTGTCTTCAAAGGGGGAGCTGCTAGTGGAATTTTCTAAAAAAGTTGTAGTTGATACGAATGTGATCTTATTTGATTCATCTTCTGTTCAGAAGTTTCATGAGTCAGACTTGTACATTCCAATGTCTGTTATTGAAGAAGTTGACCGCTTTAAAAAAGACCCTGGTGAGAACGGACGAAACGCTAGACAGTTTAGTAGATTTATTGATGTTTTAAGAGAGAAGGGAAAACTTTCTGAAGGTGTTTATTTAGAAGACCGTAAGACAAGAATCTTTGTAAGATCTGATATGGAAAATGAAGCAAACCTTCCTTCAGAGCTTAATCATGAAAAAGCAGATAATAGGATTTTAGGAACGGCTTTAACTCTTCAAAAGCAGTTTGATGATGTTGAGTTGATCACAAAAGATATTAACTTAAGAATTAAGGCTGACGTTTTTGGTGTGAAGGCTAGAGATTATGATGGTGAAGAGCTTCCGGGTGCTGAAGAGTTCTACTCTGGTCGTAATGAGCTGACTGTTTCTAGTGATAAAATTGATTTGTTTTATAAAGAAAAAGCTTTGGTTCCAAGCCCAGAAGCAAATGTACAAGGAAATCAGTATATTGTAATGAAGGATGAGTCTAATCCGAATCACTCAGCTGTTGGAAGGTATGATTTAGGGGCTCAAGCGATTGTTCCTTTAATCACTCCAAATGATAGTGTTTGGGGTGTTCACCCAAGAAACGTTGAGCAAAGTTTTGCGTTAGATGCTTTACTAAACGATGATATTTTATTTGTGTCTTTAGTTGGAAAAGCGGGAACGGGTAAAACACTACTAGCTCTTGCTGCAGGTTTATCAAAGACTCTTGATGAAGGGCGTTTTCAAAGACTTTTAGTGAGTAGACCTATTTTTCCAATGGGTAAAGATATTGGTTACCTTCCAGGGGATGTTGAGCAAAAACTAAACCCTTGGATGCAGCCAATTTTTGATAACGTTGAGTTCTTAATGGGAGCAGATAAAAAAGCTGCTGGCCGAGCTCAAGAGCTTATCAATCAAGGCATGTTAAACATTGAGCCTTTAACCTACATCCGGGGTAGAAGTATTCCGAATCAATATCTAATTGTTGATGAGGCGCAAAATCTTACACCCCATGAGATTAAAACAATTGTGACAAGAGCCGGTGCTGGAACAAAAGTTGTTCTAACAGGGGATCGTCATCAAATTGATAATCCATATATTGATGCTGTAAACTCAGGGCTTTCATATTCCGTTGAAAAGTTTAAAGGACAAAAACTTGCGGCTCACATTAACCTTACAAAAGGTGAAAGGTCAGAGCTTGCGGAGTTAGCTGCTAATTTACTGTAGTAAGTAAAAGAATAGCTTAAACTAATAAAGAGGTCCGTTTTATTTACGGACCTTTTTTTATGAGAGGCTATGGAGGAGAGAAGTTTTTACTCTTATGCTGCAGTTTTTGAACTTGAATCAGTTACCTGTAAAATAATCTCGGGGAAGTCTTCAAGCTTGCTCCAGCTGTCTAAAGACTTATTCCATAAGTAAACTTGAGATGAAAAATTAAGCATTTGTAGCATTTGAACAAGCTCTTCTTCAGCAAAAGGACCGAATTTTTCTTTATTGCATGCGTAATACCATTTGGTTTGAGTCTCTAAGGACTCGGCAGGAGGCTCCTCTTCAATTACTTCAGAGGCTTTAACTTCTGGCTTAGTGGGCTCCTCAACTACTACAGCCTCAGCTGCGACACTTGTATTAGCCTGGGGTACAATGGAGACGGGTGCTTCTTGAGTGGTTTTAGGCTTTAGTAAATGAGCTTGAAAGGTGTTTTTATCACTACACTCATCTAACCCCGGACCCCAGATAAGGGCTTTCTCGTCAAAATTACTAAGAATATGGTCCTTTGCAAAAGGGCCAGATATCTCTTGATCATGTAGTACGAACCATAACATATTTACTTTTCGGTAAAATTTCTGTTTGAGATGAATAAAAAATGATTTGATGGCATAATCTCATTGTGAAACAACAGTATGCTAAGAAGGCTATTTAAGGGCCTTAGAGGACAATGTAGGTTTGAATTTTATTTTGGTGGTAACTCTTATTATATTCTCTTTTATCCCCCAGTTTTTGCTGAGGGGAACTGTAGATTTAAAAAATAAAATAAGCAGTGTTCGAGGGTCTGCAACAGGTCACCTTATGGATGAAATGGACCTTAGCGTTTATAAGAATGGAAACTTGGAGTGGAGGCTTTTTTCTAATCAAGCAGAAAGCTTTGAAGATGGCAGATGGAAGCTTTTTCAGGTAAATGGGAATTTTCAACAAGGGAAGAACTCAGAGGTTCGTTTTGTAGGGGACCGTGGAGATGTGGATTTAAATCACAAGTTTATAAGTATCTCTGGAGAGGTGAAGGCTCACTCTGTAGATGGGTATATTTTTGAAACTGAAACTTTAAATATACGAGATGGAAAAGACAAAGGGCAAATATTTTATTCAAATGATAGAGTTAAGATTTATAATGAAGGTGAAGAGTTAGAAGTTTTTTCAAAAGGGATTAAGGGTGATGTTCAAACTGGTGAGGTGGAGCTTCTTTCTGAAGTGACATGTCAAAAATCCGTTAAAAAATATAAAGACATTAAAATTAGTAGTGATAGTGCTTACTTTACATCTTCTCTTAAAGGGATTCGTTTTCGAGAAAACCTAAAAATCTCCCAGGAGAATTTTAATATTAAAGGTAAAGAGGCGTACTTTATTTACGATGAAAAGAATAAGAATTTAAAGTCTGTACAAATTGATGGGGACATTCTTGCTTCAGATGGTGTGAAAACAGCCCTGTCAGAAAGAGTTGAGATGAGAACCGATGAAGATGTTATCATTTTTCAAGGAAACCCACGCATTAGAGTGGGTAAGAATGAGATGATCGGAGAAGAGATACTGATCACCAATCAGCAAAAAAATATTCAAGTGATTAGAGGAAATATAAAGTCTACTAAAGAGGGAATCAGCATAGATGAGCAATGAGCAAGGAGCAGAGCTTAGAACGAGTAATCTTTCTAAAGCCTACAAAGGAAAAGTTGTTGTTAAGTCAGTTTCAATGAGTATTAAAGCAGGTGAAGTTGTTGGACTCTTAGGGCCTAACGGAGCGGGGAAGACGACAAGTTTTTATATGGCCTTGGGGTTGGTTGCAGCTGATGGTGGAGAGGTTTTTTATAAGGGTGAGGACATCACACGCCTTAGTATGTCAGAGCGTGCTAAGCTTGGAATCAGTTACCTACCTCAAGAGGCTAGTATTTTTAGAACAATGACTGTTGAAGAAAATTTATTAGTCGCACTTGAAGCCTCGGGAATAGACAAGTCAGAAATCCAACCAAGAGCTCAAAAGCTTTATCAGGAATTTCAAATTGAGCATATAGTCCATAGTCTAGGAAAGTCTTTATCTGGTGGAGAAAGGCGTCGTGTAGAGATTGCTCGGGCGCTGGCCGGAGGACCGGATTTCTTGCTTCTAGACGAGCCTTTTGCAGGGATTGATCCCATTGCAGTGAGTGAGATACAGAAAATTATTTTATCCTTAAAGAATAGTGGTTTAGGCATTTTAATAACTGACCATAACGTCCGAGAAACATTAGGGATATGTGATAGAGCGTATTTACTAAAATCTGGGGAAGTTATCTTAAATGGCGCCCCTGAAGATATTTTAAGTTCAAAGGTGGCTAGAGAAAACTACCTGGGTGAGGACTTTAAAATGTAGTTAGAGCAAAGAAGGAGAGAATATGGGATTTAGTCTAAAACAGAGTATGAAGTTGTCACAACAACTTCGAATGACCCCCCAGCTGCAGCAAGCAATTAAAATGCTACAACTCTCAAAGCTTGAACTAGAGACGGCAATAAGAAAAGAACTTAATGAAAACCCATTATTAGAAGAAATGATTGATACTGTTGAAGGTGATCCAGGCGAAGAGCTTAAGATGAATACTGGAAACAAAGACTCAGACAATGCTAAGGATCAAGATCCTACTAAGCAGGATGAATTTGAGTGGGATAATTATACAGACCAATCGGCTCCTAAGTCACAAAGTGGCCAGCTAGAGGCAATTAATTATGATAACTTTATTTCAAGAGAGGCTGACCTTAGAGACCACCTTGTTTGGCAAGCAAACATGTCTGGGTTTAATGAAGAAGAGCTAGAGCAAGTCTTAACGTTGATTTCATATGTTGATGACAACGGCTACCTTACGCATTCTTTAGAGGACATAGCAAAAGACTCTGAAATGGAAGTGAAAGAATTAGATGAGTCACTGCAGTTTATTCATGAGTTTGACCCTGCGGGAGTTGGAGCGAGAGATTTAAAAGAATGCCTTTTGATTCAAGCAAAGCACATAGGTGAAGACACTCATGATTTAACATACATGATTGAAAATCACTTAGACGAGCTTCAAAACAAAAACTACAAACTGATTGTAGAAAAAACCAATGCGGCGTTAAAAAATGACATCGGTGTTGAAGAGGTTCAAGAGCTTTCTGAAATCATTCTAAGCCTCGATCCAAAGCCGGGTAGAGCCTTTGTTACAAGTGCTGACACACAGTATGTTACGCCAGATGTTTATATTAAAAAGATTGGTGATGAGTATGTAGTGAGCCTTAATGAAGATGGGCTTCCTAAATTACAAATTTCACAATTTTATAGAGAGCTTGCACATAAAAAGGCTGAAGCTGAAAAATCTGTAGCTAAATCAAAGAGTCCAAAAGACAAAGAAGCAGCTGAGTATTTAGATGACAAACTAAAGGCTGCAATGTGGTTGATTAAATCAATTCATCAAAGGCAAAAAACAATTTTTAAAGTTACTGAAAGTATTGTGAAGCATCAGGTAGAGTTTTTTGAAAAAGGCCCCGAGCACATTAAACCCATGATTTTAAAAGATGTTGCTCACGATATTGAAATGCATGAATCAACAGTGAGTAGGGTGACGACTAATAAGTTTGTCTATACTCCAAGAGGTGTTTTTGAGCTTAAGTATTTCTTTAACTCAAGTATTTCAACTACAGGTGGAGACTCTTTAGCAAGTGAATCTGTTAAGATGAAGATTAAGAAGCTAGTAGCAGCAGAGGATGTTAAAAAGCCTTTGTCTGATCAAAAGCTTGTGGACTTGTTAAAAGAAGATGGAATTAAAATCGCAAGACGTACGGTAGCCAAATACAGGGATGTTTTAGGAATACTACCTTCGAGTAAAAGAAAAAAGTTTTACTAATTACTACTTAACAGACTGAAATTAATCTTTTCAGTCTGCTTCTCTAAAAAAAATCAATTTTTAAATTTATAATAAAGATTAAAAGCATAATCGATCTCAAGAGATGTGTGATCTTTTAGGATCTTGTCAGCTAGGTCTTTTGAGAACTCAATGCGAATAACCTTCTCTAAATCTTCTCGAGTCTTAAAGCTCCACTTTGAATCAATGGTTTTAAGTTTAAACCCTTGGTCTTTCCAGAAGTTGTCTACTTCAATTTGCTTTTGATCTGAAAACTTAAAACTCTCCTTAACCCACGGGCCAAAAGTGCCTCGTTCAAGGTTGTTGTCTATCATACAAAAAAGGCCTTTTGGTTTTAAAACTCGAAATATTTCTTTAATTCCAGGTTCACAGCCTTCACCCCAAAAGTATGCAAACCTTGAATATGCAAAATCAATGGATTCATCTTTTAGAAAAACTGTTTCGGCGGTTCCTTTAAGAATGGAAATATTCTTAATTTTTTGATCAGAGATTCGCTTTAAGGCTTGAATACGCGATTCATCAAAAGGTTCCACCCCAAAAATATGGTTTGCTGTGTCTTTAAAGTAAGGGAGGTGAAAACCTGCTCCGCACCCTACATCAAGGATGTTCTTTCCTTTTATATCAATAAGTTCAGAGAAAAATTCTTCTATTAAGTGTCCAGGGTCACAGGCGACATTCTCTACTTCATAGATTTCGCTGTTGTTGTTTATATTAGGGGAGTAGTGCGCTCCAGCATTTAAATCGTTCATAAGTAATTGGAATTGCATGTAAAGGTAAAGCTTTCAAGAGGTAAAAGATAAACTTGTCAAAAACCTGAGCGGTATATATGGTGCGGCTTATGAACAATATACAGTTAAGCCTTTTTAAAAGACTCACACTTTTGTGGTTTGGTTTAATTGCTATAAATATTGCTCTAAACCTTCCAGGGGTAGAGGACTTATTCAGCTCAAACTCTAAAGTTATAGGGTATTCTTCATCAGAAACTTGTATAACAACTGACGTTTATACACATAAGAAAAGTGCTGGAGACAGTCTTTTGTTTGCATTTCTTAACTCTGTTGCAGGGAGCGCTTTAAACGATGAAGAGCTTTCAGGACAAGATGTTAACAGTTTTACTCTGTTAGTGGATCTGTCATGTGCTGAACAGCTTAGCCATGAGTCGTTTTATATATTTAAAAGCAACATCAAATTAAGATCTCGAGCTCCTCCTGTAGCTTAAAGAATCCCCAAACATAAGAACAAGAACAATTAAAAACTATCAAGGTAGGAAATAATGTATAAAGGCATATTGCTTTTAGGCTTAGTGTGGCCATTTTTTTCATTTGCAGTGTACAATACTCCAGACACATTTTTAAATGACAAGACAGAAACAAAAGTTTTGGTTTTTTTATCAGAGAAGTGCCCCTGCTCAATAAGTCATATCAACCATTTAAACGATCTTGTTGAAGAGCACAGTAGTGTCAAGTTTTACGGAGTGATTTCAGAGCCTGCTCAAAGTAAAGAGCAAGAAGAGATGATTCAAAGTTACTTTACTAAGGAAAACTTTAAATTTCCGATCATCTCTGATCCAAAACAAACTTTAGTGAGTAAGTATAAAGCTTTAAAAACACCTCACGTAACCTTAATCAACAAAGGTAAAATTTTGTATCAAGGCGGCTTAACCAGTAATAAGTCTTTTAAAGAGTCTGGTAAAAGGTACCTTTCTGAAAATCTTAAAAGATTAAAGAAAGGGCTTTCAGTTAAGTATAAAAATGGATCATGTCTAGGTTGTTATATTAGGAGAAGAAAATGAAATTAATTTTAGTATTTTTAACTTTTGTAATGGCGCTTTTAGGGTGTAACTCCCCAAGAAATAACAGAGTTAATGGTGGGGTGGTTCAAGAAAGTGCTGTGGTCGACCAGCAGATGTTTAATTCTGCGGGAGTAAAACTTGAAGTTCTTTGGGTCAAAGGGCCTTTTGGCACAAGCACTAAAACATCAGAGATGCTAGTTGTTGTCACAAACGCTGAAGATGAAAGAGTTTCTCTTAAAGGTGAACTGGGCTTTTACGCCTGGATGCCGAGCATGGGTCACCCAGGAGACGACATGGGATTTTTTGAAGAGATTGATAAAGGTGTTTATTTGAATTCAGGGATTCGTTTTAACATGGGCGGTGAGTGGGAGATTCTCTTACAGGAGCTTGATGAGGACTTTAACGTGAAGGATGAAGTAAAATGGTTAGAGTTTTTATAGGGCTTGTACTTCTTTTTTGCTCATCAGAAACTTACGCGAGTTCTTGTTGTGGCCAAAGTTCTTCAAGTTATACAGTTTTGTTCCTGGGGCAAAAATCAGCTGTAAACATGGGAACAGGCTATACTGAAGTAGAAGGGCGAGTGTTTAGTGGCTCAAATGAATTTCATATTTGGGGTGAGGATAAAAAAGCTTACAAAAAAAGGCTGAGTTTGGACTGGGCATATTCGTTTTCAACAAGGCATCAGGTGTTTTCAAAAATGTCATTCTTTGAAAATAACTATGAAGACTCCTTTGGTGAAGAGAACTCAAGTTCAGTATCTGATGCTGTTTTAGGGTATTCCTATGAAATTTTACCTGAATATACTTACTCAAAGTGGAAGCCTGTTGTGTATGTGTCATCGTTTATAAACCTACCTTTTGGAGTGTCAGCTTATGATAAGAAGTCATTGAGCGAAGGTGCTGGTGTTACAGGCCATGATCAATTTGGCGCAGGCCTTGGTGTTAGTGTAAGAAAGGTGTTTTATCCTCTTACTGTATTAGCGCAGGTTAAGGCTGTAAGGCTATTAGGTAAGACTTTTGATGGAATGAAGGTTTCAGGGTTTTATGATGGGTCAGCCTCCTTTCTTGTGTCTTACGCTTCTCCTTTTTGGAACTTAGGGGTTTCATCAGGCCTCACTTGGTCATACTTATCTAAAAGGGAAATTTTTGATAACAGGATCTCTTCTGATTCGTCAGATTCAGTAACGTTCTTAGTCTCAGCTCAGAAAGTTTTAAATGAGGAGATGTCTTTAACCGTTGCTTATTCAGATCAAACAATACTAGGAACCCCTCAGAATACACTTTTAAGTAAGGTGTACTCTTTAAATTTAAACTATAACTTTTTTTAACTAGGAGAAAAAAATGAAAAAAATATTATTAATGGTAATTACTTTAGGGGTGCCTTTTTTTGCAAAGGCTCATTGCCCAGCAGAAGTTACACATGGGGGTGAAGTGTATTGTGCTGCAGTAAACTGGCTTTCGGGTGAGAAGAAAGTAAAGGGTGAGTTTGTTGATGCTGGTGTTGAGACACCTTATAGGGTCCCAATGAGAGAGGTTCCTCAAAAGTGGGTTTACTCTATAGCTGTTATCAACCTATGGGCTAAGGGGGACCGGTCACATACACCAGTTATGTTAGAAGGTTTTCGTGTTTTTCAATATATGGCTATGGAGAATGGACATAATCATGGCGGCAGTTATGAATTTAACGAAACTGAAGAGAGCTATGTTTTATCAAAAATGGCACTACAGCAAATGAGAGGCTGTTGGTTACTAAGGTGGACGTTTGCGCAAGACGACTCTGTGAAAGACAGCACGGAGTTGATGAAAATAGGTAGCTATAAAAACTTATCAGATGAAGAAAATGAAATATCCATGGGTTTTTGTATGAGCAGTGGTGGTGATACTGATGAAGGAGATGGTTCAGGACACCACAACCACTAATTTTTTAGTATATACGGGCAGGGTGTTATGCCCTGTCTATACAAAAAAACTCACGCCTGCTAAGGCTAGTGGTTATGAAGACAGTAAAAAGATCATTTTTAAAGTATGGCTTGCAGATGGTGGTGGATCCAGAGGGTTGGATCCAAGAGGCGACTCTTATTAAAAAAGGGCGCTACCCTAATTATATTCCCGGTGAATTTGAATTTAATGTCAAAAAAGTAGAGGGACTTTCTCCATTTCAAAAGAAAGTTTATACAAAACTTGTCAAAGTTCCTGCAGGGAAAACGATTAGCTATAAAGATCTGGGTGTTAAGGCTGGATATGAAAATGCAGCCCGGGCGGTGGGAGCAGCCATGGCTAAAAATAAAGTAATTTTGTTTATACCTTGTCATAGAGTTGTGCAGTCTTCAGGTGGACTTGGCAACTATTCAGGCCATGGAGGGGTTGATACAAAGCAGCTTTTACTAAACTTTGAAGAAAGTGGCGGATCAATCTAATACTCTATTAATATTCCCCTGGACCTTCCGATAGGTGGTTACTGGACGTATGTCGGAAAAGGAGATGAGTATGTTAGTGAGACATCACAATAAGAGAGGAACCGCAAAATCTGAGAACTTTGAAGTTTATGCAGAGTCAAAGCTTGAGAAGCTTGAGCGTTTGCCTTTTAATGTTTCAAAAGTGGATGTGTGTACATCAAAAGAAGGTGCTTTTTATACAGTTGAAATTTGCGCACTGGGCAAGAGGGAGATTCGAGCATCAGCATCAACTGATGACCTGATGGAGTCTCTTGATCGTGCTGTTGATAAAGTAATCGCTCAGGTTACAAAGCTTAAGCTTGCAACGCGTGGATCAAGGCGTGAGCGCAGAAGAGGGAAGCGAGACTTAAAGCATGAAATGATGAAAAATGCTGGTTTTGTAGGAGATATTAAGAAAGTAGCATAAATAACCCTCAGAAAAATAAACGTAAAAGCACGCAAGCCCTTAAAGCTTGCGTTTTTTTTGCCTCTATATTGATTCTAAGAGCTCTCCCATGCTAAGTTTCCGTCTTTACGTAAGAAGGAGAAAGTCCGTGATTTCAAAAGGTTTTTTTACAAGTGAGTCTGTTTCTGAGGGGCATCCAGATAAAATGGCTGACCAAATTTCTGATGGTGTTTTAGATGCGTTACTTGCTCAAGACCCATTAAGCCGTGTGGCATGTGAGACAATGATCACAACAGGTGTTGTTGTTGTTGCCGGAGAAATTTCGACTAAAGGTTATGCTGACATTCCAGAGATTGTTAGAAATACAGTTAAAGAAATTGGTTATGATTCAAGTGAGAAAGGTTTTGATTTTCAAACTTGTGCTGTAATGAATACAATTGATAGACAGTCTCCAGATATAGCAATGGGTGTAGATGCTGATTCAGAAGATCAAACTGGAGCAGGAGACCAAGGGATTATGTTTGGTTTTGCAATCAATGAGTCTAAAACTTTTATGCCTCATGCTTTATCTTTGTCCCATGAGCTTTTAAGGGTATTAGCTGAAAAACGTAAATCAGGAAAAGCTGATTTTATTTGGCCTGATAGTAAATCACAGATTACAGTTCGCTATGAAGATGAGAAAGTAAAAGAGATTGATACAGTAGTTTTATCAACTCAACACTCTCCAGATGTAACTCAAAAACAAGTTCAAGAATTTATTAGAGAAGAGCTTGTAAAAGAAGTTCTTCCAGCAAATTTAATCACAAACAATACGAAATTTCACATCAACCCAACGGGAAGATTTGTAATTGGTGGTCCTCAAGGGGATTGTGGTTTAACAGGTCGTAAGATCATTGTAGACACTTACGGTGGTTACGGTGCTCACGGCGGGGGAGCTTTTTCAGGTAAAGACGCTACAAAGGTTGATAGATCAGCAGCGTATGCGGCAAGAAACATTGCTAAGAACCTAGTTGCAACAGGGGCTTTGGATAAGTGCTTGGTTCAGCTTTCTTATGCAATTGGTGTTGCTGAGCCTACAAGTATTTCGGTTCAAGATTACGGAACATCAAAAATTCCTGCGGAGAAACTTGAGGCTGCAGTGAGAGAGCTTTGGGATCTGCGCCCAGGTAAGATTATTTCTGACTTTAAATTAACTTCACCGGGTTTTCAAAAGACTGCGGCTTATGGTCACTTTGGAAGAACTGATGTAGATTTCACTTGGGAATCTTTAGATAGAGTAGACGCTTTAAAAAGCTTTTTAGGTTTGTAAGGGTATACATTGAACTCAAAAAATATTCGTAACTTTTCTATTATAGCCCACATTGACCATGGTAAAAGTACTTTGGCGGATGGGCTTTTACAGTACACAGGTGCTATTGAAGATAGAGAGCAGAAAAAGCAGTACTTAGACAGTATGGATATTGAAAGAGAGCGTGGGATTACGATTAAGGCTCAAACAGTGAGACTTAACTATACAGCTGATGATGGAGAAACATATCAGTTAAACCTTATTGATACCCCGGGCCATGTGGATTTTGCATATGAAGTTTCAAGATCTCTTGAGGCTTGTGAGGGGGCTCTTCTAGTTGTTGATGCAGCTCAAGGGGTTGAGGCGCAAACGTTAGCAAATGTTTACTTAGCTCTTGATGCGGATTTAGAAATTATTCCGGTGTTGAATAAAATTGATCTTCCTGCGGCTGACCCTGAAACAGTTAGGCAGCAAATTGAAGATGTTATTGGCCTTGATGCAAGTGATGCTATTTCTGCAAGTGCTAAGAATAAAATTGGCATTAAAGATATTTTAGAAAGAGTTGTTAGGGATGTTCCTCCTCCAGAGGACAATACTGAAAAGCCATTAAGAGCTTTGGTTTTTGATTCATGGTTTGATTCGTATCAGGGTGTGATCATCCTAGTTCGTTTAGTTGATGGTGTGATTAAAAAGGGAAGCAGAATTAAATTTTTAGCAACTAATGCTGATTATGAAGTTTTAAAGCTTGGCAGTTTTAACCCTCACCCGACAAATTTAACAGAGCTTAAATCAGGTGAGGTTGGGTTTGTAATTTGTGGAATTAAAAACCTTAAAGAGGTTCAAGTGGGTGACACCATCACTACAAATAAGCTTGGCGCAACAGAGCCTCTTCCAGGTTTTAAAAAAGTAAAGCCAATGGTTTTTTCAGGAATCTTTCCTGTTGAATCAACTGACTATAAGCCTCTTCAAGAAGCCTTAGAAAAACTTTGTTTAAACGATTCGTCTTTAAGTTTTGAGGTGGAGAGCTCAGCGGCTCTTGGCTTTGGATTCAGATGTGGATTTTTAGGTCTTTTGCATATGGAAATTGTGCAAGAGCGTTTAGAAAGAGAATTTGATTTAGACCTTATTACAACAGCTCCCACAGTTGTTCATAATGTATTTAAAACTAATGGGGAAATGCAGGTTGTTGAAAACCCATCGCAACTTATTATGGATTCAACTATTGAGCGCATTGAGGAGCCTTATGTAAGGCTTGCACTTCATACGCCGTCTACCTGTGTAGGTGCATTACTTAAACTTTGTGAGGAGAGGCGTGGAATCCAGGAGAAGATGGAGTATATTGCAGCTGAGAAAGTGGTGATTACTTACAGGCTTCCTTTGAGTGAAATGGTTTTTGATTTTTACGACAAGCTTAAGTCTGTTTCAAAAGGTTATGCCTCAATGGATTATGAGCTTATTGATTATGCAGAATCTGACTTGGTTAAGATGGATGTTATGATTAACGGTGAGCCTGTAGATGCTTTAGCTGTTATTGTTCATAAAGATAAGGCTCAAGCAAGAGGTAGGATTTTAGCTAAAAAACTTAAAGAGCTTATTCCTAGACAGCAGTACCAGGTGGCTATACAGGCTTCAATTGGTGCAAATATTATTGCCAGGGAAACCTTGGGGGCTTTGAGAAAAGATGTAACGGCTAAGTGTTACGGTGGTGACATCACAAGAAAAAGAAAACTTCTTGAAAAGCAAAAAGCTGGTAAGAAGAGAATGAAGCAAATTGGTAAGATTGAAATACCGCAAAAGGCATTTTTAGCGGTTTTAGAGACAGGTGATTAAGGCTTTAATTTTAAGCATATCCTGAGTGGGTAAAAGAACAAAATAATATAGACCTTAGGTCAATGAAGTCATACAATTGAGTCTTTCAAGTGTAGCCTTTTTTTGATCAGGGGATAAGTATGGATACAGATATTACTTCAAAGCATTTTTGGACGGACGGATTTGGGTCTTTGCTGCTTGCAGGCTTAGTGGCGCTTACGATCCGCTGGGCTCTATTTGAGGCATATGTGATTCCATCAGGAAGTATGCTTCCCACTTTACTTGTGCATGATCATATTTTTGTAAACAAGTTGTCATTTGGCTTAAGATACCCCTTTAGTGAAAAGTTTATTTATAGAACAAAAGGCCCTAAACGTGGTGATATCGTTGTTTTTAAAAATCCTGACAACATAAAAATATTTTTTATTAAGAGAGTTGTAGGGCTTCCAGGGGATAAAGTTTATTATGAAAATGGTAACCTTTATATTAATGATGAGCTTGTTGAAAAATCAGTTCCTTCAGCAGAAAACAAAGAAGACTTTGATTGGCTAAGGCCCAAAGACTTTCCAGGCTTTAACTTAATGGGGCTTGAGACAAGGGTTCACTGGGAAGAAAAACTTGGTGAGCACAACTATAGTGTACTTCTTCCAAAAGATCAGATTGAGCCAGAATCGGGACCTTATGTAGTTCCTGAGGGGCATTACTTTATGATGGGGGACAACAGGCAGTTCTCACATGATTCTAGAAAATGGGATCCAGATAAGAGGTTTGTTCCTTACGAGTATCTTTTGGGAAAAGCGATGTTTGTTTGGATGTCTTGTGATGAAGTTCTTCCAGTTGTTCCAATATGTAACCCTATTGAGTTTCGTTGGAGCAGGTTTCTCCACTCAGTGCACTAGGCTTGGGTAGTTGATGTCTGAACAAGAAGAAGTAAAGGGAAAGAAGAAAAGACCAGGCCTATTAAGTGGCTCTTTAAGCTTTATAAACTTGATAGTGTTGATTCTTCTTATCCGCTGGATTGTGTTTGAAGTTTTCTTGATCCCTTCAGGGAGTATGTATCCTAAACTCTTTATAAACGACTACATTATAGTTTCTAAAGTTGATTTTGGGCTAAGGATTCCTTTTACTCAAAAGTGGGCCTATGGTCCCAAAGTACCAAGCCGTAGAGCGGTAACAGTTTTTAAAGATCCAGATGATTCAAAATATTTAATCAAAAGAANNGGGCTTCCTGAGGACAGAATTGAAATTATTGGAGACCTTATAGTTTCAGTAAACGGGGATAAAGTAAGTCATAAAAAAATAATTGGTGATGAGAAGACTGCTTTAGCAGAGTCTATGGGAAGAGAAGAGACTGAGTTTACAGCTTTTAAAGAGATCTTTCCTGGGGTGGCTGAGGAGGATGCCCATACGATTTTAACTTATCCGAATGCAGACTCTCCAGCGATGCTTTCACTAGATGATTACTCGTTAAGTATAGAAAGTTTTGAGGTTCCTTATGGGTACATTCTTTTTATGGGAGACAATAGAAACAACTCTTTTGATGGAAGGCGTTTTGGTTATGTTGAAGCCAAAAGGCTTGTCGGTAGAGCAAGGTTTATTGCTTTAAGCTGTCAAACAAATATTGTTATGAATTCAGGGTGTAATGTGATGAAGCTTAGACCTGATAGACTGGGGAACGGCCTTGCTTTCTAGAGCGCAGAAGACTTTTTTTAAGAGAGAGTTTTATGTGGCTCTTATAGGGCTACTCATGGGGCTGTGGATTTGGCTTTCTCTTTTTAGAATGGTGGAAGTTGTTGATGAGGGAAAAAGCTCATACTCACTTATTCTTTTAAAAGAAGCCAAGGAAGGGGATAGAGTGGTGTTTTCTTACCCTGATCTTAATAGCCCTTTGCGAATTTCAAAGGTGAGCAGGAGTGCTAAAGGTGTTTTGATGGTTGATTTAAATGAAGAGACTAAAGAGCCTTTAAGTGAAGGCTTAACGATAGGTATTCTTATTTTTTAAATTTAAATTCTTATATGACTTAACTTAAGGCTGCTAAAGCTTGCTGGTAAGGGAACTGCGGGTGTGGAAGTGTTTTCCTGGATAGTATATGTAATATTAACGTTACTGCCTGCAGGTATGATGTAAGTCTTCATGGAGTTAAATTTTTTGTTGGGGTGAGCATCGGAATCACCTTGTGTAGAGATGTTTATGGTGCCAATGTTGGTGCCGTTGTTGTTGATGGCAATACGAATAGTTATATCTGCATTTTTTGACGGAGGGTCTATTTCAGCATGCACAATTATAAGGGAGTTTTTTTCTGTTGTCGGGGTTAAATATGGGCCGGTAAGTAAGTCGTGCCCAACAATAGAGTTTTGTGAGTTTGAGCAGTTGGTGACCCTTGAGGAAGAGTCTACAGTTACAGCTAGTTTTGCTCTATAGGGCCGCAGGTCTTGTGGCCCCCCTCCAGTGCGGACTCTTCTTATGGGGACCTCAAGAGTTATAAAGCCTGAGGAGCTATGGCCTGGAACCGAGTCATTTGTTACGGTTATTTGACCGACTAGTAAATTTTGAGAAACTGTACTGCTTTGATACAAGGTTGTACCGGTATTGTCTTTTAAAAAAGGTACCTCGGTGCTTACCCCTGCTGCACCAATTGTGGTATTTTCTAAGCTTAACTGACAGGACAGCCCGTCTTTTAGGACAGTTTCAATGTTTCGGATAAGCTGAATTTTTTCTAACTGGTCCTCAAGTGCACTAACTGCAGACCTTTGACTGGAAATGAGGTCTGCTACAGCAAGAGCGAGTACAGATAGTATTGATGCTGCAATAATGACTTGTATAAGGGCGAAGCCTTTTTGACTTTTCATGCAATCTTATCGGCCCTACCTATCTATAGGTAAAGAGAATACTTAATAATTTGTTTAAGTTTATAGCTTATGAAACATAATATTTAAGTTTTTGATTTCTATACAACTTAGTATTGACGCGTTGGGGGTTGGTTTCTATAACTTATTTTTAATGTCTAAAAGTCTTTTTGTGGTCGATGACCAGTCTTCTGAATTCTGGGAAAAAGTAATATCTAAAGCTGTTTCTATTAGAAACTGTGAGTTTAAGCCTTCTGAAGAACTAAAAAGTAAAAAGGTAGGTCTTTTGTTTTTTGAACCAAGTTCAAGAACAAGGTGGAGCTTTGAGAAAGCGTGTTTAGATTTGGGTATTCCTAGTATGGTTTCAGTAGTTGATGGGTCAACAAGCCTTTCAAAAGGAGAGCAAAACCAGGATACTTTAGACCTTTATTTACAGCTGGGCTTTGACTTAATTGTTATGAGATCAGGGGCTGAAGCTAAGTTAAAGAAAATGGCTGTAGCATCTAAGGTGTCTTTTATTAGTGCTGGCTTTGGTTCAGACTCACACCCCACACAAGCCTTACTTGATTATTTCACATGGACTGTCGACCTTACTGCTGATGTAAAAAGAATTCTTATAATGGGAGACTTAAAGTACTCAAGGGTGGCAAGGTCTCACATCAGAATGTCTAAAATATTTGGTTATGAAGTAGGTTTACTAGCGTCGCCAGGCTTTGAGCTTTTAGAGGCTGAAGTTGGTGGAGCGAAGGTATTTACAGATAGAGCTGAAGCCTTGTCTTGGGCTGAAGTGGTGATGCCTTTAAGAGCTCAAAAAGAAAGACATGATGGATCTTCAGGCAGTCAAAAAGCATTCTCTCCTCTTGAGGCAAAAGAGCTGCGTGATGATCAAGCAGTCATGCACCCAGGTCCTTTTATGAGGGGTGAGGACTTGGAAGAGTCGCTGATAAAAGATAAAAGAAGTTTGATATTTAAACAAAAGCGTAACGGTGTTTATTGTAGAGCGGCTCTATTGAGTTGTATGCTATCAGAGTAAGAAGGAACCATAGTGGATAAAAAAGGTTTTTTGATTTTAGAAGATGAAAGCATTTTTGAAGGTGTTCATTTGAACAACTCCTTTGGAATTGGAGAGGTTGTCTTTAACACTTCTCATTCAGGTTATGAAGAAATGGCTACGGACCCTAGTTACTTTAAACAAATTTTAACAACAACAGCATCAATGCAAGGAAACTATGGAGTTTCTGATGATGTTTGGGAGTCTGATAAAATTAATATCAGTGGATTTCTTTGTTTAGAAATGCAAAATACAGAGCGAGATTCATCATGGCTTGATAGACTGTCAGAAAGTGGAGTTCCTGTTTTATCAGGGGTAGACACAAGAAAGCTGACTCTTTACTTAAGAGACAGGGGGTCAATCTGGGGTGGGGTGTTTGCTGCTTCAGATGTTGAAAAAGCTAAAGCTGAAATTGCAATGGAGAAAGAAAAGTTTGTAACAAGAGACTGGACTGAAATTGCCTCTGTTAAAGAAGTTCAAACTTTTGAAGGCTTAAACTCTAAAGGTCCTCATTTAGGGATGCTTGATTTTGGATATAAGAAAAACATCTTAAGAGAACTTTCAAAAAGATCTTCAAAGGTCACAGTTTTTCCATCAACAACCACTGCAAGTGAAGTACTTTCTTCTGGAGTTAAAGGTTTGATGCTTTCAAATGGCCCGGGGGATCCTGCTTTGGTAGGGAGCCCTGTTTCAGAAATTAAAGAATTAGTAGGTAAGCTCCCAATCATGGGTATTTGTATGGGGCACCAATTACTTGGAAGAGCATTAGACATTTCAACATTTAAACTAAAATTTGGCCACAGGGGTGCAAACCATCCGATCCACGATTTTAATAAAGATTTTGTTTATATGAGTTCACAGAATCACGGCTATGCTTTAAAGAAAGAAGAAATTACTGAGGATGTGGAAGTTACCCACGTAAATCTTAACGACAATACTGTTGCAGGCATTAGGTCAGTGGCTAAGAAATGTTTTTCAGTGCAGTTTCACCCGGAGAGTCATCCAGGTCCACATGAGGCAGTGTATTTATTTGATAACTTTATTGATCTAGTAAAGGGTCAGAGAACAGAAAGTGTTTCTACAGTGAATGAGGTTTCAAGTGGGGTTTAGCCTTTTTAAATCAAAGGCTCCGGCCTTAATAGATACAGAGTACAAACTGCAAGAGGTTTTGAATGAGGCTTTTTCATATTTTCAATCAGTTTATCCTGATGATGTAGAAACAGCTAAGGTGAGCTTTGTAAAACTGACGGGCCAGTTTGATGAGGAGCATGAGTATTTTGAGTCAAAACTCGATGATTTTAGAAATTGGTTTTTGTTCTTTTATGGTGGAGGTCATTTTACAAATCTAAAGAAGATTAAAGAAGATGATGCTTTAGAAAAATATTATAACTACCTTACTTCAGGTGTGTTCTCGCTTTTTTTAGTTCAAAAGATTAAAGGTGAACAGATTACGTTGAAAGACATCTCAGATAATAAAACTTATAAGGTGAATAACTCTGTTGCAGCACTCAGTATGGAAAAGGGCGACTGTATTCAAACTTCTTTGTACCATCATAAGGGTGGGATTTATGAGTTTGGCTTAAGTATTGTTGCTCACCCGGTTGAGAGTGTTCGCTATATCAGAAAGAAAGTAAAAGAAGTGAAAAAAGGGAAAGGGATAACTCAAGAAGGTCTTTTTGAAAGACTTATTGGTATGAGGTATCAGTTTTTTAAATACAGACAATTAGAAGTTAAACAAATTTATTCAGATAAATCGCTGCTGTTTGAGAAAATCAGCGAGGCGTAATTAAGAAAATATAGGGAGTCTCATGTTAGATCCAAAAAAAGAAAAACTCTTAATTCTCGGAAGTGGTCCAATTAAGATAGGGCAGGCTTGCGAATTTGACTACTCTGGAACACAAGCTTGTAAGGCTTTAAAAGAAAGAGGGTATGAGGTTGTGTTGATCAACTCAAACCCGGCAACTATTATGACTGATCCAAATATTGCGGATAAAGTTTATGTGGAGCCATTAACGTTTGAGTATGTTGAAGAAGTTATTAAAAAAGAAAAGCCGACAAAGATTATTCCAACACTTGGAGGCCAAACAGCACTAAATTTAGCATTAGAGCTAAATGCGGCAGGGCTTTTAGATAAATATAATGTTGAGCTTTTAGGTGCGAATCCTGAAGTTATTAATAAGGCTGAAGATAGAGAGCTTTTTAATAAAGTTTTAGATGAAGTTGGTGCATCGTACGCAAAGAGCTTTATGGCAAGAACCTTTGAACAAGGTTTAGAGGGTGTTAAGGATTTAGAATTTCCAGTGATCTTAAGGCCAAACTTTACTTTGGGTGGTGGAGGCGGAGGGGTCTGCTATTCACTAGAAGAATATAGAGAAAAGTTAACAAAAGGTCTTCATGAAAGCCCGACATCTGAAGTTTTAGTTGAGCAAAGTCTTCTAGGCTGGAAAGAGTTTGAATTAGAGATCATGAGAGATCATAAAGGAACTTTTGTTATTATTTGCTCAATTGAAAATATTGACCCATGTGGAGTTCACACAGGAGACAGCATTACAGTAGCGCCACAACAAACCTTATCTGATCGTGAATACCAAGAGATGCGTGATGAGACGAGAAAAATTGTTGAAGCTGTTGGAGTTGAGACCGGTGGTGCGAATGTTCAGTTTGCAGTAAACCCTAAAAATGGTCACAGGATTGTTATTGAAATGAACCCTCGTGTGAGTAGGTCTTCTGCTTTAGCAAGTAAGGCGACAGGATTTCCAATTGCAAAAATTGCAGCCCTTGTTGCTGTAGGTGAGACTTTAGACAACCTAACGAATGACATTACTGGGTCAACGCCTTCTTGTTATGAGCCTGCACTAGACTATGTGGTTACTAAAATACCTAAGTTTGCTTTTGAGAAATTCTCAGGATCTAAAGACTTACTGTCAACACAGATGAAGTCTGTTGGTGAAGTGATGGGGATTGGTAGAACTTTTAAAGAGTCTTTTGTTAAAGCATTTAGATCAATGGAATCTGGAGCTTTATTTGGAAAGTTAAACACTTATTCAAAAGATAAGATTACATATCCTAATAGTCAGAGAATGTTTCATATTGTTAAAGCTCTTCAAAGTGGTGTTTCCGCTTCAGAGATCGCTGAGTGGACAATGATCACTCCGTGGTTTATTGAGCAAGTTGCAGAGGTTGTGAATGTTTCAAAGGATCTTGAGGAAAACCTTTCGGAAGCTTATTTGAAGGCCAAAAGGTTTGGGCTTAATAACCAGCAAATCAGTTTATTAAGTGGTAAAGATCTGTCTTCAGTTATTGAAATTTCTAAAAATTATGAGCCGGCTTACCTTCAAGTGGACACATGTGCTGGAGAGTTTTCATCAGAAACGCCGTATTTATATTCAACTTATTGGACAGATGCGTGCTCTTTAGAGAGTTTGACTAAAGAAAAGCAAAAGACTTACGTGGTTATTGGGAGTGGTCCAAATAGAATTGGTCAGGGTATTGAGTTTGATTACTGCTGTGTAAGGGCGGTTAAAAAGTTGAAAGCCTTAGGGCACAGAGTTGTTATGATCAACTCTAACCCAGAAACTGTATCAACTGACTATGACACGTCTGACATATTGTTCTTTGAGCCTTTAGATGAAGAAGGTGTTTTAAATGTGTTAAAGAAATTAAAGCCAGAAGGGGTTCTTTGTCAGCTTGGAGGGCAAACACCGATTCACTTAGCTAAGTCTATTGAGGAGTATGGTTTTAAGCTTTTAGGAACGCCAATGTCGATTATTGATATGGCTGAAGACAGATACAGGTTTTCAAAGGTCTGTGAAAAAGTTGGAGCTAAAGTGCCAAGTTCAACAGTTGTGAGCAGTGGTGATGAGGCAAAAGCTTTTGTTGATAAAGTAGGATTTCCAGTTATTTGTAGACCGAGTTATGTAATCGGCGGTCAAAGAATGGAAGTTATTGAGACTGAGTGGGGTTTAAGAAAGTACTTTGATAAGCATATTGAACTTTTTGGACAAGAGAATCCTTGCTTTGTGGATCAGTTTTTAGAAGGTGCTTTAGAAATTGATATTGATTTAGTGTGCTTTAAAGACTTTACTTTTGTAGGTGGGATTGTTGAGCATATTGAAGTTGCAGGAGTCCACTCAGGTGACAGCATGGGTGTTTTCCCTCCTCAAAGACTTAGAGTCGCTACTAAGAAGGCGATTGAGGAGACATGTTCTAGGCTAGCTGAGGAGATGGGGGTTTCAGGGTTTTTAAATGTACAGTTGGCAATTAAAGATGATGACATCTATATTATTGAAGCAAACCCAAGAGCATCAAGAACAATTCCTTTTATAGCAAAGTCCTTAGGGGTTCCTTTAGTTGATTATAGTGTTTTAGCAATGCTTGGAGAGCCTTGTCCTGAAGAGCTAAAAACATTTAACTGGTTTGAAGTCGATAGGGTTTCTGTAAAGGGCGTTGTTTTTCCGTTTAATAAATTTCCAGAATCAGACTCTTTACTGGGGCCTGAGATGAAGTCTACAGGTGAATCAATGGGGAGAGGCCATACTTACTCAAGTGCATTGTTAAAAGCTTTTCAAGGGACGAATATAAAAATACCTACATCTGGAGAAATATTCCTATCTTTAAGGGATAAAGATAAAACAGAACTTCTTCCTTCTATTAAGGAGTTACAGGGTGCTGGGTTTACAGTGTCTGCAACAGGTGGAACGGCAAAGTTTTTAAGTGAAAACGGCGTAGACTGTACACAGGTTAATAAAGTTTTAGAGGGAAGACCTCATTGTGTAGATAGAATCCGTTCAGGGGAAGTGGATTTAGTGATCAACACCACTTCTGGTAAGCAGGCTATTGAGGCTAGTTATAGTATTAGAAGAAGCTGTTTGGACTTTTCAATCCCTTGTATAACAGAGAGTGAAGCTGCAAAAGCATATATTCTGGCCTTAAGACAAAACATGACTGGTCAGGTGGAAGTTGAGGCATTAACATTGTCTATATGAATGACAATGCAATAGACTGTGTAAATTTATTTAAAACATTTAAAGCAGGTTTTATTCCAAAACCCGTAGAAGCTTTAAAGGACGTGTCTTTTTCTATACCAGAGGAGACGGTTACAGGATTTTTGGGACCTAACGGATCAGGGAAATCAACATTTCTGAAGATTGCAACAGGCTTTATTGCTCCTACGGCTGGAGAGGTGAAATTTTTTGGAGGCAAAAGTTTTTCAGAAGTTAAGAAAATCGTAGGTTTTGTTCCTGAAAAGCCAAGTTACCCTAAAAATTTTAAAGGTATTGAAATTTTAAAATTTCATGCAGGTTTAACTAAAGAAAGCAGTGATAGAATTGATGAAGTTGTTAACTTAGTAGGGCTGGACCATGCAGTAGACAGAGCTTTTGGAACTTACTCAAAAGGGATGAGGCAGCGGTTAGCTATTGCTCAAGCACTGTTGCCAGACCCTAAGCTCTTAATTTTAGATGAGCCTTTATCAGGTTTAGATCCTGACGGTAGAGAGGTGTTGATTCAAGTTATTATGGGCTATTCTAAAAAGCCTGGAAAAACAGTCATTTTAAGCAGTCACTTGTTAGAAGACTTGCAACGTATTTGCAACAACTTAGTGGTTATCAATAAAGGAGAGCTTTTATTCTCAGGAGATCCGAGTTCTGTTTTTAGGCCTAATAGTTTTACTATTAAGTATAAGAAAAATGGGTTGATCAAGGGGCAGTCAGTTTCAAGAGAGGGATTAAATGGAAAGCTTGAAGAGCTCATTAAGAATGGAGCGGAGTTTCACTCGGTTGAACCTGAGTCTAAAGCTATTAGTTCTCTTTATTTTGATTTAACTAGAGGCCATGAGGGAGAGAGGTAAGTTATGAGTGAAGTGTATTTACTTTCAAAATTCTTTTTTAAAGAGCTTATATATAGAAAAATATTTTTTGTTGCTATGGGGATCGGTTTAGCATTTGTGGTTTTGAGTATGCTTTTAGGCCCTTTAAGCTATAGTGAAGAATCAAGGCTTGCGGTTAATTTTTCATTGTCAGGCTCTCAAATAGCGTTGATTTTTTTAAGTGTTTTAGTGGGGGCGGATTTTATCAAAGCTGATATTGAAAGCCAATCAATACATTCATTTCTAGCAAGGCCTATTACAAGATTTCAGTATTATTTTTCAAAGTTTAGCGCGTTTGCTTTTTGTCTTTTGTTTTTAACATTTGTTATGTGGCTGGGATTTTTTATAATAGCCTTAATGCTTGGAATGGAGGAGTCTTTGATCTCTTTTGTTCCATACTTAGGGATTTATATTGAGGCGTTGGTTTTGTTTAGTTTCGCCCTAATGGTATCTCTTTTTTCATCATCCCTTCTGGCTGTAGGCGCAAGCTTTACCCTTTTCTTAGTTGGGCACTGGGTAGATGTATTTAAGTTTTTAGTGGAAAAATCAACTAGCGTATTTGTTAAAGTGATAGGCTTTATTCTTTCTAAAGGGATTCCAAATTTAGAGAGTTTAAATTGGAAATCCCATCTTACTTACGGGGAGTGGATGCCTGCTTTTAATTACATGAAGTTTTCAGCATACGGCTTTAGCTGGGTCTTTTTTATTTTGCTGGTGGGTTATTTTATTTTTTCAAAAAAAGATTTTTCTTAAAAAGGGGTTTTGATGTCTTTAGATCTGGAGAGTTTGGTGCTTCTATTCTTGTTTTTTGTTTTAGGCTCAATGATAGGAAGTTTTTTGAATGTCGTTATTTATAGGTGGCCAAGAGAGGAAAGTTTTGTAACCCCACGTAGTAAGTGCCCTCGTTGTAAAGCTCCAATTCCGATTTATTTAAACATCCCAATTCTTTCTTGGTTGATGCTTTTAGGAAAGGCTAACTGTTGCGGGGATAAGATCAACATGCGCTACCCTTTGGTCGAGTTTTTAACTGGGGCATCGTTTGCTTTTACTTTTTACAAGTTTGGGCTGACATTTGAAACGTTTGAGTACTGCTTATTTCTAGGAATGGCGATTCCTTGTTTCTTTATTGATCTAGAGCACTATCTTTTACCTGATATCTTTACGATCACAGGTATTTTTGTGGGTTTTGCGGGCAGTTTTATGTCTTTAACTAGATCGCCGGTAGACTCTTTTCTGGGCTTATTTTTTGGAGGGGGCCTTTTTTGGTTTACAGCATGGTTTTTTGAAAAAGTAAGGAAAAAAGAAGGTTTGGGTTTTGGCGATGTAAAGTTGATTGCTTGGCTTGGCGCTTTAGGCGGACTGTCTTCGATCCCTTTTATCTTAATGGCTTCAGGTTTTGCAGGTTCTCTTGTGGGTTTATTTTTAGTGGCTTTTAAGGGAGGAACTAGAAACACAGCGCTTCCTTTTGGGCCCTTTTTGATATCTTCAGCAGTGGTTTATTTCTATTTTCTTGAAGATCTGCAGGGGCTTTTTCCTTACTTAGTGGGCTTCTTGCTTTAACACAACCTTTTGACACGGTCGTTGGTTTTAGATCTAATATATAAGTGTTTGGATTTAATAAACTTTTTGGCTTGGATATAGGAAATGGCGCAGTTAAATCCTGTGAAATTTCTGCTAGTTCAAAATCGGCAAAGCTTAATAAGATCTCTTTTGTTAAAACAGATAGTGCTGCATATAAAAACGGGGAAGTATTAAATCCTTCTTTATTGGGAAATTTAATAAAAGAATCTTTAGGTAAAATAAAAATAAAGAAGACGGTTATTGGAGTGAGTGGTTCTTCTGTAATGGTGAAAAAGATTACGATACCAAGAATGGATGTGGAGCTTCTCCCAGAGCAAGTAAGATGGGAAGCTGAACAGTATATACCTTATAACATTGATGAAGTGAATATTGATTATATTGTTTTAGAATCAAAGGCCTCTAGTGATACAATGGATTTGTTATTAGTGGCGGCTCAACAAAATAGAATTCTTCAGTATGTAGAGCTTGTTTCAAGTTTAAAGTTAAAAGTTGAACTTATTGATGTTTCAAGTTTCGCGCTAGCAAACTGTTTTATGTTTAACTACCCACAAGCGAAAGACAGTACTGTAGGCTTGATAGATATAGGGGCGTTTTTTACACACTTTGTTGTTCTGCATAAAGGGGAGGTTGTTTTTTGCAGAGACATCCCTTCAGGGGGAGGTGCCTTTGATGAAGAGCTTTCTAAAAACTTAGGTATTCCGGTGGAAGAAGCTGTTCAAATAAAAGAGTCTGGAGAATCCATGCCGGACATCGCGGTGGATACGTTAAAGAGTGTAGGAAAGCGCTACTCTGATCAGCTTGTTGGGGCTGTTGAGTTTTTTACTGAGACTACACAAGGAACTAATCTGGAGAGGTTTTATTTAACAGGTGGCGGGAGTCTTACGCCGGGTCTTTTAGAGCTCCTGTCTGCGGGTCTTAAAAAACCTGTTCAATTCATGGATGTGTTACAAAAAATAACGCCTTCAAGCGCTGTGTTAAAAGAGGTTTCAGAAATAGACTTACAGTATAGATCGGCTGTCGCTTTGGGGTTGGCTCTTAGAAAGCCGGGTGACTCGAAATGATTAAGGTAAATCTCTTAAGAAGTAGAGCGGTGGCAGGAAAGGAGGGAGTTACGGCTCAATCAGCAGGGTCAGCTGAGCCCATAGCTGATTTTAGTTTAGACGCTGGCTTTAACACGTTTGAGTATTCTCAAATGGGGCAGTTGCTAAAAATTTTGTTACTTGTAGGTTTTGTTGCTCCACTTATTGTGTTTGAAAAGATGCGTGGCGATGGTGATAAAGCACGAGTAAACGCGAAGGCTGCAGAGGTTCAATCTATTCAAGATATTAAATTTCAAAAAGAAGAAGAGGTTGCGCAGTATGCAGACCTTGGAAAGAAGAAAAAAGTTTTTCGTTTAAGAGACAATGAGTTAAAAAGTGTTAAGGGAGAAAGGTTGCTTGCAGTTCAAAGTATTGATGCAATACAAACAGCGGTTCCTGTTGATGTTTGGTTGACAGGGCTGAGTTTCACCAATGGGGCTGTTCAAATTCAAGGAAAGACATTGATGGATGCTGGTTTGGATATTTTTGTAAAAAACTTAAAGGCTGTTAAGGGTTTTTCAAATGTAAACGTCCCTAAAGATGTTCAGATAAAGAGTGATAGCGGTCGAGCAATAAATGAGTTTTCAGTAAAGTTTAATGCGTCAGAAGGCTTGGGCGAAACTCGTGGAGAGGGGATTTAATGGAAGATAAATTAAATCAACTTACGTTTCAAAACGCGGCTCTGTTTGGACTTTTGATTGCGGTTGGCTATTACGTACTTTTTTATCACCCTTCAAACCCTCAAAACCGACTAGATGAAATCTGGCGAGAGCTTGTTACGATTAAAGGTGAGATCTCAAAACTTGATAGAGAGATTAAAGAGGGGCAAAAAATCAATCAAGAGATTGAGGTTATGCAGAAGAAGGCAAGTAAGGTGTATGCGCAATTACCCGAGAGTCTATCTGTAGAACAGGCTGCGGGTATAGTGTCTCAAGAGGCGAGAAATGTGGGTCTATCAATTCAATCTATTTCAGCAGCTGGTGAAGAGGGCTGGACTAAGCTTAGAACTGTAGCAGTGGTCCCAATAGATACAGTGGTGTCGGGGACATTTGAGCAGATGATGCTTTTTTTGTCAGAACTTACGAGAGACAATAAGGTGTACTCGGTGAAGACTTTGGCTATAGCCGGGGGTGACAGTGAGCAGCCGGGAGCTTTACAGTTAACGGTAACAATTCAAGCTTATAGAAAGCTTGCTGTAAGTGAAATCGCACCAATAGAGGGTGATGAAAATGAAGGCTAAATTTATTCTAACTATTTCTAGCTTCCTTTTTTGTTTGAGCGTTGCATATGCTCAAGAAGAAGTTGTTCTGGATGCTCCTGTTGAGGGGGTTCTTGAGGATGAAGATGAGGTTTTAAATCAGCTTGATAGACTAAATGAAATTTCGGATGGGAGTTTGGAGTTTAGGTCATTTATCTATTCGGAAAAAGGGCGGAAGAACCCCTTCCTCAGACCTGGTGGCCTGGAGAGGGCTGACCCTAAGAGGGATGAAGAAGATAAAGCTGTAAAAACAACAGGTCTTGAGGGTTATGACATTTCCAGTTTTCAACTTACAGCGGTTATGTGGGATATAAAATTCCCTAAAGCTTTGGTGAGAGTTTCAGAGAAGGAAACTTATATGATTGAAGAAGGGACAAAGATAGGTCGCCGTGATGGCTATGTTGCAAAAATTCGTGAAGGTGAAGTTGTTATTGTTGAGCCGAGCCAGCAGGCCGACGAAAAAAGTACTACTTTGTACAAGACTCAGGTCTTGAAATTAGGAAGGTAGTTTTTAAAACCACATTTTGTTGAGAAACTAATAGAAGAGACTATTCAAAAGGGATTCAATGAAAACAAGTTTATATTCTATTCTAATCTTATTGTTACTTACGTCATGTAGCACATCAAAAGAAGTTGCTCCGGTAAACGATGATTTCACTCTTACAGAAGCCGGCTCAGAAGCTTTAGATGATGTTAACTTTGGAGAGGCTGATGATGAATCTGCAGAGTTTGAAGTTGCCGGGTTAGAAGGTGATGATGATTCAATGGACTTTGAAGAGTTTGAGGCTGAAGAAGAGACGCCGGTAAAAGAAGAAGAGGTTTCATCAGAAGGTTTTGATGTTTTTGATGATGAGCCTGAGCAGGTGGTTCAGGCGCCACTTTTAATTGAGGAGCCAGATGAAGATTTGGGGATCTCTTTTGAATCTCCACTTGAGGTAGAGTCTGAGCCTGAGTTGATTTTTTCAGAAGCTCCTAAATCTGATTCTAGTGATAAAAGTGAGAGCGAAGTTTTAAGTATAGATTATAATGCTTCTCATGCGGGTGGAGCATTTATGGTTAGAACATCCCGAAAAGTAGACTATTCAACAGAGTTTATTCCAGAGACAAACCAATATGTTGTAAATTTGAAAAATACTAAAATAGGCAAGAGTCTTGCAAGACCATTTCTAACTAAGGATTTTAGACAAAGTTTCCAGGCAATGAATTCGTACCGTGGAGATGATAATAGTGTCAGATTAGTTTTTCAGTTAAAAAAGAACTCTTTTCCAAACGTAAGTCTTTTTGACGGAAAATTAATTGTGGAGTCTGGAATCGTCTCATCAGTAGTAGCTAAGCAAAACAAACTGAGTTCTACAGATAGGGATGCAGTGTCTCTTTCAGCATCTTCTTTTGAGGATTTTTTACTAGGGACTTCTAAGTTTGTTGGAGAGCCTGTGTCGATTCAGGTAAAGGATGAAAGTGTTGTTACGGTAATACAGTTTATAGCGGAGCAAGTGGGTGCAAATATTGTTTTGTCCTCATCTGTGAAGGGGAATATATCTATAAAACTTAAAGATGTTCCGTGGGATCAGGCTTTGGTCACAATTATGAAAACTACAGGGCTTGGTTATGTAAGAACAGGTAACATCTTAAGAGTTGCAACTTTAGCTGAGCTTCAGAAAGAATCGGTGGCTGCTACAGAAATTCAGAACGCTAGAAAAACGCTGGCACCGTTTCATGTTAAAGTGTTCCCTTTAAGCTACGCGTCTCCAACAGTTTTGGTTGAAAAAATAACACCTTTTTTGACGACTTCTACAGGAGAAGGTTCAAGAACAGGCCAGGTGATTTCTGAAGTTAGGTCATCATCACTAATTGTTAGAGACACTTTTGAAGTTATTCAGAATGTTGCAGCTCTTGTTAAGGAGCTTGATAGAGCTCCTTTGCAGGTTATGATTAAGGCTAAAATTGTTGAAGCAACAAAAAGTTTTACAAAGGACTTTAGAGGAACGGGTGTAAATATAGGCTTTAATACTGAAACGACAGGGGGCGACTTTCAGGGTAGAGCGAATGTTGTTCACAGAAATGAAAATGGAGCGGGGACTTTCTTTCCTGAAGTTAGTATTGGTGGAATTGATTTTTTTGGTTCTTTGAGTGCGAGTCTTCGTTTACAAGAAATAGACTCAAAAGTTAAAATCTTAAGCTCACCGAGTGTTTTGGTTATTAATAATGAGGCTGCTAAGATAGAGCAAACGGATGAAATTTTAAACCAAGTTCGTACGGTTTTAGATGGAGTGGCGACAACATCTCTAGAGAGAAGTCCTGTGAGACTGACTTTAGAAGTTACGCCGCAAGTGTCTGCTGATAGTAATGTTATTATGGATATAAATGTTATAAGGCAGTTTCCTGATACGCAGGCTATTGGAAACGCTATCAGTAGTAGGGAGGCTAAAACCAAAGTGATGATTGAGAACAATAAGACGGCTATGATTGGTGGTATTTACCAAGTTGTAGATAGAAAGAGTATTTCTGGCGCTCCAGTTTTAAGAAAACTACCACTGCTTGGCTGGTTGTTTAGAAACGACCTTAAGGCAAAGAATGACACAGATCTTGTTATATTTATTACTCCTAGGATTATTAATAAAGGGGCTGTTGGCGACAGTCTTGCGGATCAGCCACTTTCACCATCTCAGGGTGATAAAGTTTCTAAATTTTAATTAGAGTTTATTCTAGGATGTTCTTCACTTAACATGTATTCAATCTCGGCATCGAGATTGTTTGTGTAGGCGGAGACATTGTGGCCTATAAAGCTATTCATAATATGCGACTCTTGGACTTCTGAATGAAGGAGTCCAAGTTCACAATGACCAAGTTCATGTATGATGAGAGCTTCTCTAGTAGCTTCTGAAAAATCTTTCCATAAGTCTTCGTTTATATGTATTTGTTTAGCTTCAAAAAGGCATCTTCCGGGAGCTCCAGCGGAGAGACTTGAGAATTGAATATTTGAATCAGTTTGAATGTTAAAAAGGTTTTCAAAGTTTTCAATATAAGGGGTGAAGTCCTTAGGGTAGTCGTTTAAAGGCTCGTCTTGAGAAACGTGCTTACAGGCGCTTACGCTAAGCAAAAGGGTGAATATCAGGAAAAAGGCCTTAATCATGAAGAGACAGCTACTATGTTGGTTAGAATGAGGAGTGCTAAAGGGAGTGCTGCAACTAACAGGAAAAACTGAGGTTTAAGGCTTATTTCTTTAAGATACTTTAAAATAATAGCGTATGTCATAAAGCTTTATATTCAATAAAGGTGCCAGTTTTCTGCTGGTTTAAAGGGTTCTGTGGGGCTTTTGACGTAAAAACTATTTACAGGTGGTGGAATCCTTAATAATCATGTGGTGTGAGTTTATTTGACGTTATAAGTACAGAAAAGCCCCTGGCTGAAGAGTTGAGGCCAAACTCTATGGGAGAGATCCTTATTGAGGAAGATGGAGAGCTTTTAAGGCTTGAAAAAGCATGGAAGGCTGGAAAAAGAGGGAGTTTTCTTCTTTTTGGGCCGGCAGGGTCAGGTAAAACCTCCTTTATTAAGGTTTTATACTCAGAACACGCGGGGAATAAAGAGCAGATTAACGCTGTTGATGTAGGTATTCCAAAGCTTAGAGAGGTGCTTAAAGCGGCTGATAACAACTTTAGAATGTATGGGAAGCCAACCTTAATCTTTATAGACGAGGTCCACCGCTTAAAAGCTCCTCAACAAGACGTTCTATTGCCAGGTTTAGAGCTTGGCTCAATAATACTTTTGGCGGCCACTACAGAAACTCCTAGCTTTAGGTTTAACAAGGCTTTTTTAAGTAGGCTTAGGGTCGTTGAAATGAAGCCGCTTTCTTTAGAGCAAGTTGAGGCGTTATTGTTAAAAGGTTTAGCTCATATGGGGGTTGAGGCGGGCTTTCCAAAGGCTGTTCAAGAAGCCCTTGTCCTTAAAAGTGGTGGTGATGGAAGAAGGCTTTTAGGGGACCTTTCAGGGGTTTTGAGCCTTTTTTCTGATGAAAGCGGCCATATTGATGAGGCTGCGGCGGTTAAATATCTACAGGTAGAGACATTTGCAGGCTCAAAACAGTTAAGAGTAGATGGTTTGTCAGCTTTAATTAAATCAATGAGGGCTTCTGATGAAAGGGCCTCTGTTTATTATATGGGGCTTTTGCTTAAGGCAAAAGAGGATCCTGAAGTAATGCTCAGGAGAATGGTGATTTTTGCATCAGAAGACATAGGCAATGCAAACCCTCAAGCTGTTATCTTTGTAAACTCAGTGTGGGAGGGGTTTTTAAAGGTGGGAATGCCTGAGGGCGTTTACTCATTGTATCAGGCTTGCTCATATTTGGCTAAATCTCCAAAATCGAGAAGACATGTGGATCAACTCGCTTGGATTGACCAAGTAGTAGGCAATGAAATTGAAGGAATTACCTTTCCTAAGCACTTTAAAAAAGGTGCTCAAAAGGCTGAGGAGGGGGTTTCAAACCTTCCCGCCCACATGTCCGGAAAATAAGTATAAATAAAGCTTTTATTTCCCATAGGCCATTGACATAGCACAGTTAATTTGTGAAAACACATATCTTTGCAGTTAAAGCAACCTGTTTTAAGGGCGTTTATGCCAACTGATATGGGACTTTAAGTGCGATTTTTTTTGCTCCAAGGTTACTTATTTGGAGTAAGAAAAGACATGAGAATAATTAATTATAGCGTTTTTCAATAAAGGAACGCTGAGAAACAAGGTGAGACTATGCAGAGTCAGAAAATTAGAATTCGTCTTAAGGCTTTTGATCATAAATTACTTGATCAATCCACAAAAGAGATTGTTCAAACTGCCACTAGAACAGGTGCTAAAATCGCGGGTCCAATCCCATTGCCGACTAGAATTAACAAGTACACAGTTCTTAGATCTCCTCACGTAGACAAAAAGTCTAGAGAGCAGTTTGAAATCAGAACACACAAAAGATTATTAGATATTTTGGAGCCTACGCAACAGACTGTAGATCAACTTATGAAGTTGGACCTTTCTGCTGGTGTAGATGTTGAAATTAAACTTTCGGCGGTTGATTAGGTCTCTGTTTCAGAAACTTAATAGAAAGGAACTATGATGTCAGATCAAGAAAACACAGAACAAGAAGTAGTTGAGTCTACAGAAGAAGTTGTAACATCGAATGCTGTTGCTCTTCCTTTGGTTTATGGATTTAAAAAAGGGATGTCAGCAATTTATAACGATGCAGGAGTAAGAGTTCCTGTTACTGTTTTAGAGTGCTCTCCATGGACTGTTACTCAAGTTAAAACACAAGATACAGATGGTTATGATTCAGTACAGATTAGCTTTGGAGTTAAGAAAGCTAAGAATGCTGGTAAGTCAGAAGCTGGCCACGTAAAAGCGGCTGGTTGCCAAACTGGTTACAGATTTTCAAGAGAAGTTAAGGGTGCTGCTCCAGAAGGGTGTGCTCCAGGAAAACAAGTTTCTCTTGAGAAGCTTGAAGTTGGAAAAAAAGTACAAGTTACAGCGACATCAAAAGGTCGTGGTTTTTCAGGTGTAATGAAAAGACATGGTTTTGCTGGTGGACCTGCATCTCACGGTTCGGGTTTTCATAGAAGACCTGGTTCTGCGGGTATGTGTACGTTTCCAGGTAGAATTATGCCGGGAAAAAAGATGCCAGGTCAGTACGGTAACAAAACTGCTACTGTACAAGGGCTTGAGATTGTCGGTGTAAATGTAGAAGAAAATATTGTTCTGTTAAAAGGTGCTGTACCAGGTCCTGTTAATGGATTGGTTAAAATAGCAACAAAAGGTTAGGGCGTTATGGCTACTGTAGAAGTTGTAAATTTAGATAATAAAAAAGTAGGAAGTGCTGAGCTTAGTTCAGACCTTTTCGAAAGAGCTGTTAGAAAAGATATCTTACAGACTGTTGTTAAATGGCAGTTGGCAAAGAAAAGACAGGGAACTCACAAAGCAAAGACTAGAACAGAAGTTTCTGGTGGTGGAGCAAAGCCGTACAAGCAAAAAGGTACTGGTAATGCACGTAGAGGTTCAACAAGATCCCCTTTGATTCGTGGTGGTGGAGTTATTTTTGGGCCAAACCCAAGAAATTATGCATTTGCTGTTCCTAAAAAGATTAGAAAGGCTGCTGTAAAGTATGCTTTATCTCACCTTTACAAGACTGGAAAAGTTATAGTTGTCGACTCTTTAGAGTCTAAAGATGGAAAAACTAAAGGTTTAGTGTCTCAGCTTTCAGGAATGGGCCTTAAGAAATCAGTTCTTCTTGGTGGCGAACTTAATGAGAACTTTGAGAGAGCTTCTAGAAATATTCCAAAGTTTGTTTACCAGCCTGTTGAGGGTGTTAACGTTTATGATCTTCTTAAGTATGACGGTGTTGTTCTTGAACAAGCAAGTCTTGCTAAACTTGAAGAGCGTTTAGGAGCGGAGGCGTAATATGAGTTTCACAATTAAAAAACCACTTGTTACGGAAAAATCATCAATCTTAGCTGAGCAGGGCTTTTACACTTTTGAAGTGGAAAGAGTTGCTACAAAGACTGAAATTAAAACGGCTGTTGAAAAACATTTCGAAGTAAAAGTTGATAGCGTTAAGACTCTAGTTTGTAGAGGAAGAGCTAAAAGAACTGCTGCTGGAATGGTTAAGCCTAAATACTGGAAAAAAGCTTTGGTTAAACTTAAAGCTGGCGAACAGATTAAAATGTTTGAAGGGGGAGCTAACTAATGGGAATTAAAGTACTAAAGCCTCGTTCAAACGGGCAAAGAAATAGGTCAGTTTCTGATTTTAAAGAAATCACGAAATCTACTCCAGAGAAAAAGTTAACAGAAGCTCTAAGAAGAACTTCTGCAAGAAACAACTTTGGTAGAATTACAATGAGACACCAAGGTGGTGGTCATAAGAAGCGTTACCGTTTGGTAGACTTTAAAAGAAATAAAACTGATATTTCTGCAAATGTATTAGCGATTGAGTATGATCCGAATAGATCGTGCCGTATTGCTTTAATTTGTTATACAGATGGAATCAAATCTTACATTCTTGCTCCAGTTGGACTGAATGTTGGAGACACTGTTATTTCAAGTGATACAGCGGATATCAAAGTAGGAAACTCTCTTGTTTTATCAAGTATTCCTACGGGTACAATTATTCACAATATCGAACTTAGACCTGGTAAGGGTGGACAGATGGTTAGGGGTGCTGGTGCTTCAGCTTCTTTAGTGGCTAAATTAGGTAAGTATTGCCAAGTTAAGCTTCCTTCAGGAGAAGTAAGACAGGTTCTTTCAACTTGCAGAGCTACAATCGGTCAGGTTGGAAACACAGACAACGAGAACATTAAGATTGGTAAAGCTGGTCGTAAGCGTTGGATGGGTGTTAGACCAACTGTTCGTGGTATGGCGATGAACTCAAACGATCACCCTCTTGGTGGTGGTGAAGCAAAAGGTAAAGGGCATCACCCTGTATCTCCTTGGGGTCAGCCGTGTAAAGGGTTTAAAACTAGAACTAATAAAAGAACTAACAACATGATTGTTAAGAGAAGAGGTAAATAATGGCTCGTTCATTAAAAAAAGGTCCTTTTGTTGATCATCACCTTCAAGCTAAAATTGATAGAGCTTTAGAAACTGGTGATAAAAAAGTAATTAAGACTTGGTCTAGAAGATCAATGATTAGCCCTGAAGCTACAGGTTTAACGTTTGCTGTTCATAACGGTAAGAAATTTGTTCCTGTTTTTGTTTCTGATAACATGATTGGCCACAAGTACGGTGAGTTCGCGCCCACTAGAAACTACACTGGCCACGGCAATAAGAAGAAATAGGAGTATAGGTTAAATGGAAGTTAAAGCGTCATTAAAATATGCAAGAATAGGAGCTTTCAAAGCTAGATTAGTTGCTGATCTAGTTAGAGGGCAAGAAGTTAACGAAGCTATTCGTAACCTTACTTTTTCATCTAAAAAAGCGGGGCTAATGATTAAGAAATTAATCGAGTCTGCGGCTGCAAATGCTGAACAAAAACAAGTTATGGATGTAGATAATCTTTATGTGAAAACAATCACTGTTGATGAAGGTCCGTTTTTGAAAAGATTCCGCCCAAGAGCTCAAGGTAGAGCTTCAGGTATTAAAAAGAAAACAAGTCATATCAACGTAGTATTGGCGGAGAGGTAGTATAATGGGACAGAAGGTTAATCCAATAGGTTTAAGAGTTGGTGTTATCAGAACGTGGGATTCTCGTTGGTTTTCTACTGGGAAACAGTACGCTGAAAACATTCATGAAGATTTTAAAATTAGAAATTATATCAAGAAAATGCCAATTCTTAAAAGAGCTGGTGTTGCTAAAGTAGAAATCGAAAGAGCTGCTGGTAAAGCAAAAGTTATCATTTCAACAGCAAGACCTGGTGTTGTTATTGGTAAAAAAGGTGCTGGAATTGACGCTTTAAAAGCTGATCTTCAAAAAGTATCTAAAGGTGAGGTTTTCGTAAATATTCAAGAAGTTAGAAAGCCTGATTTAGATGCTAACCTTGTTGCGCAAAACATTGCTATGCAGTTAGAGAAGAGAATTTCTTGGAGAAGAGCACTTAAGAAAGCGATCACTGCTTCTGTAAAGAGTGGAGTGAGAGGGATTAAGATTCAAGTTGGTGGACGACTTGATGGTGCTGAGATTGCAAGAAGTGAGTGGTACACAGAAAAGTCTGTTCCATTACACACATTAAGAGCTGATATTGATTATGGAACTGCGGAAGCGTTAACTACATACGGAATCATTGGATTAAAAGTATGGGTTTACCGTGGTGATGTTTTAACTACTAAAGAAGTTGAGGAGGCTGGCCGTGCTTAGTCCTAAGAAGATAAAGTGGAGAAAGCAAAGAAAAGGTCGTATTACTGGACAAGCCCAACGTGGTAGCACAGTAGCATTCGGAGACTTTGCAATCAAAACAATGGAGCCAGGAAGAATTACTGCTCGTCAGATTGAGTCTGCTCGTAGAGCTATTCAAAGATCTGTAAAAAGGGGTGGTAAGCTTTGGATTAGAATTTTTCCAGATAGACCAATTACTAAAAAGCCTGCTGAAGTAAGAATGGGTAAAGGTAAAGGTAGTGTGGAATTATGGGTAGCACCTGTAAGACCGGGTAGAATTTTATATGAAATTAATGGTGTAACTAGAGAACAGGCTCAGCAAGCATTTAAGCTAGCTGGTTACAAACTTCCTGTTAAAACTAAATTTGTTGAAAGGGAGGGTTTATGAAATTTGCAGACGTAAAAGATCTTTCTTCTACTGAATTAGTAAAGAGAATTAACCTTAAGAAAAATGAGCTATTTGAACTTAAGATGAAATCACACATGGGTCAGCTTGCTAACCCAGTTCAGGTGAGAACTTCTAGAAGAGAATTGGCGCAAATGTTGACTGCTGTAAACCAAAAGGCTCAAGAGTCTAATACTGCAGAGGAGGCGTAAATGAGCGAAGCAACTACTACTGCAACTAGAGGCCGACGTAACGAAGTTGTCGGTGAAGTAATCAGTGATAAAATGGATAAAACAATTTCTGTGAAAATCTTCAGAACTGTTAAACATCCAAAGTATGGTAAATATATTAAGAAGACTTCAACTTTTAAGGCACATGATGAGTCTAATGAAGCTAAGTTAGGTGATGTGGTTAGAATTTTTGAAACTCGCCCACTTAGTAAGTCAAAAAGATGGAAGCTTTCAGAAATTGTTGAGAAGAGTAAATAGGAACTAGAGGATTTAAAAATGATTCAAATGCAAACTAGACTCTCAGTAGCGGACAACTCAGGTGCCAAGGAAGTACAATGTATTAAAGTACTTGGTGGCTCTAAGAGAAGAACTGCTTCAGTGGGAGACATTATTGTTGTAGCGGTTAAAGCAGCACTACCTAACTCAAAAGTTAAAAAAGGTGATGTGGCTAAGGCGGTTATTGTTAGAACTATTCATAAAATTAGAAGAGCTGACGGAAGCTATATTAGATTTGATGAAAACTCAGCAGTTCTTATTAACGCAGCGAAAGAGCCTGTAGGTACTCGTATCTTCGGTCCTGTTGCAAGAGAACTTAGAGCGAAATCATTTATTAAGATTGTTTCACTAGCTCCAGAGGTACTTTAAAATGAGTATAAGTTTAGATAAATACAAAACAGAAGTTGTTCCGGCTTTGAAAAAGCAATTGGGTACAGACAATCCAATGAAGCTTCCAAAGCTTGAAAAAATAGTTATTAACCAGTGTATCAGTGAAGCGGTTCAAAACCCTAAATTGATTAACACAGCGGTAAAAGAACTTACTAACTTATCAGGGCAAAAAGCTGTTGCTACTAAAGCGAAAAAAGCGATTGCAAACTTTAAGTTAAGAGAAGGTATGCCATTAGGAGCTCGTGTTACACTTCGTCGTGAAAACATGTGGGCTTTTTATGACAGACTAGTTCATCTTGCTCTTCCTCAGGTTAGAGATTTTAGAGGGCTTTCTCCAAAAGGTTTTGATGGACGTGGAAACTACAATATGGGTGTTAAAGAACAAATTATCTTCCCAGAGATTTCATATGATCAAGTAGATAAAGTTCGTGGAATGAACATAACAATTTGCACAAGTGCAGACAACGACATGGAAGGAAAGGCTCTTTTGACTGAATTAGGCATGCCTTTCAGAAAGAAGTAGGAGGGTATAGTTATGGATACAGTTGGAGATTTCCTTACAAGAATTAGAAATGCTGGTATGGCAAGACATGAAAAAGTTGATGTTCCTTCATCAAATTTGAGAAAAGGAATTGCGGCGATTTTAAAAGAACATGGTTACATCAAAAACTTCAGAGAAGCTAAAGATAGTAAGCAAGGGATTATGAGAGTTTATTTAAACTACGATGCTAAAGGAAAGACTGCTATTGATACAATTTCAAGAGTAAGTACGCCTGGTAAAAGAGTTTATGTAAAGGCTACTGAAATCCCTGAAGTTAGATCAGGTTTTGGAATTTCAGTGGTAAGTACAAGTAAAGGGATTTTAAGTGGTAAACAAGCAGCTCAGCAAAACCTGGGTGGCGAGTATCTACTTAAAGTTTGGTAGGTGTTAAGATGTCTAGAGTAGGTAAAGCAACAATTAATATTCCAGAGAAAGTAACTGTTACAATGAACGATAAAGGTTTAGTAACTGTTAAGGGAGCTAAAACTTCACAGACTGTTCAGCTTACAGGTTCAATTTCGGTTGAAACTGAAGGAGCTGAGTTGAATGTTCGTAGAGGAGATGAGGAAGCTTCAACAAGAGCTCTTCATGGACTTTACAGAAGTTTAGTTTTTAATGCTGTACATGGTGTTTCAACTGGATGGTCTAAAACATTAATTTTAAATGGTGTTGGTTACAGAGCAGCTGTTTCTGGGAAAACATTAGATTTAACATTAGGTTATTCTCACCCAATTAAATTCCCAATCCCTGATGGAATTGAAATTAAAGTAGAAAAACAAACAACTGTAACAATCAGTGGTGCTGATAAAGCTCTAGTAGGGCAAGTTTCAGCAAACATTAGAGCGTACAGACTTCCTGAGCCATACCTTGGAAAAGGAATTAGGTACTCTGACGAAGTGATCAGAAGAAAAGCCGGTAAGTCGGGTGGTAAATAAGGAGCTATGAAATGAGATTAAGTTTTAAAAAGAAGACTAGTGATAAAGTTGTTGGTCGACTTAAAAATAGAATGAGAATCAGAAAAAAAGTGAGTGGAACGTCTGAAAGACCAAGACTTACTGTTTTTAAGAGTACAAAGAACATGTATGCTCAGCTTATTGATGATGTAACGGGTAAGACTTTAGCATCAGCATCTACGTTAAAGACTTCTGGTAATGGAAATAGAGACGCTGCAAAAGCAGTTGGAAAAGAAATTGCTGAAAAAGCAACTGCTTTGAAGATTGAAAATGTTGTTTTTGATAGAAGTGGTTATGTTTACCACGGTAGAGTACAAGCCATTGCGGATGGTGCTCGTGAAGCTGGATTAAAATTTTAAGGGAGCCGGGTAATGGAACAACAAGAATTCGAAGAACGCGTAGTTACGATTAATAGAGTTGCAAAAGTGGTAAAAGGTGGACGTAGGTTCTCATTTTCTGCTCTTGTGGTAGCTGGATCTGGTGAAGGTGAGATTGGTTTTGCTTCTGGTAAGGCTGGAGAAGTTCCTGCTGCGATTGGAAAAGCAAGCCGTAAAGCTAAGAAGACTGCAACGAAAATTAAGATGAAAGATAGCCGTACTATTCCTCACGAAGTTGTAGGGATTTATGGAGCTGCAAAGGTTGTGATGATCCCTGCAGAGCCAGGTACTGGTGTGATTGCAGGTGGTGCAGTGAGAACTGTATTAGAAGCTGCTGGAATTAAAGACATTTTGACTAAATGTATTGGAACAAGAAACCCACACAATGCTGTGAGAGCTACATTCCAAGGTTTGAGTCAGTTAACAGATAAAACATTCTTGGAAAGACAAGAGTCAGAAAAGAAGAAATAAGAGAGACTTATGAAAAGCTTTAAAGTTACATTAAAAAGTAGTTCGATTGGGGCAACTCAAGTTCAAAAAGACACATTAAGATGCTTAGGACTTAGAGGAATTGGTTCAAGTGTTGTGATTAAGGATAACCCTGCTCAAAGAGGTCAAATCTTTAAAATGCAGCAGTGGTTAACAGTTGAAGTGCAGAAGTAGATTAATCTGCTATCAGGAAAGATTTAAGGAGTTAAAATGAGTTTACTATCAAGTTTGAGACCTAAAAAAGGTTCTACACATTCTAGAAGAAGAGTTGGTCGTGGTGATGGATCTGGATGGGGCGGAACAGCTGCAAAAGGTCATAAAGGTCAAAAAGCAAGAGCTGGCGGCGGTATTCGTTTAGGTTTTGAAGGTGGTCAAATGCCTTTAGTTAGAAGACTTCCTAAGTTTGGCTTTACAAATGCAAAATTTAAAAAGACTTATGATCTTGTAAGTCTTGAGCAATTAAATAAGTTTGACGGAGATGTTACTCTTGAAGTTTTAAGAGAAGCAGGCTTAGTTCACCCTAAAGGAAAAGTTAAAGTTTTAGTTAAAGGTGAACTTACTAAAGCTGTTAACGTTACAGTACATAAAATAAGTGCTTCTGCTAAAAAAGCTATTGAAGATAAAGGCGGAAAGGTTGAGGTTATTTAGTGTCAAAAGCAGATAACTCATCAAGTAATCAGAAGCTAACAAATAAGATTTTGTTTACGCTTGCTATGCTTGCGATTTACAGAATCGGTGTTCAAATACCATGTCCAGGTCTTGATGGAGCTGCTGTTCAGGCATTCTTCCAAAATCAAGGTGGTGGTCTTTTTGGTATGTTTAACACTTTCACGGGGGGAGCGTTAGAGAGATTTTCAGTGCTTGCACTTGGTGTAATGCCATATATCTCAGCTTCAATTATTTTCCAACTTCTTCAAACAGGAGTTCCTTACTTGGAGCAGTTGAAGAAAGAGGGTGAACAAGGTCGTAAGAAGATCAATCAGTATACTAGATATGCGACTGTTCTTTTGTGTGTTGTTCAGGGTTATGCAATGTCTAACTGGCTTTTCAAATCAGCGGCTCCAGATGGGTCTCCGTTAGTTTTAGCTAAAAGCATTGGTTTTATTGATTTTAGAATTTTAACAGTAATTACACTAACTGCTGGTACATGTTTTGTTATGTGGCTTGGAGAGCAAATTACTGAAAGAGGAATTGGTAATGGGATCTCTTTGATCATCTTTGCTGGTATCGCTTCAGGTATGCCTTCAGGTGCTATGTCGCTATGGAAGCAGTTTCAATCAGGTCAACTTTCACTGCCTTTAGCACTGGGCTTATTAGCTGGAATGGTGTTTACGTTGGGCTTCATTATCTTTATGGAGGTTGCTCAAAGAAGAATTCCTGTTCAGTACTCTCAAAAAGGGGCTGGAAAACAGTCTATGCAGACACAAGGTAGTCACCTTCCTTTGAAGATTAACTTTGCAAACGTGATTCCACCAATTTTTGCATCCAGTATTTTGATGTTCCCTGCGACAATGTCTCAGTTCTTTGGTGACTCTCAGATTATTAAGTTCTTGCAGGATAACTTGATGCCTACAGGTGCTTTGTATCAGATTGTGTTTATTTCTTTAGTAGTGTTCTTCTGCTTTTTCTATACTGAAATTGTGTTCAACCCTGAAGAGGTTTCAGATAATCTTAAAAAATACGGTGGATTTGTTCCTGGTATTAGAGCGGGTAAGAGCACGGCTGAGTATATTAAAAGAGTTTTAGATAGATTAACGGTTGTTGGTGCTATCTATTTAAGTGCTGTTTGTGTACTTCCTATCATTCTTATGCAGAGCATGAGTTTGTCGTTCTACTTTGGTGGAACAAGCTTACTGATCCTTGTTGGTGTTGCGCTAGATTTCATGCAACAGGTTCAATCACATTTATTATCTTCTAAGTATGAAAACATGATGAAAGGTACTCGTATTAAGAGTAGGAGGGTTCAATATTGATCTGGCTACTTTTTGGCGCTCCGGGTTCAGGAAAAGGAACCCAATCTAAACTTATTCAGGAGGCTTATGGTTATGACCATTTGAGCACTGGAGATATGTTTAGAAAGCACCTTAAGGGTGGGACTGAGCTTGGAGTAAAAGCGAAGTCTTTCATCGATGCTGGAAATTTAGTTCCTGATGCAGTTGTGATTGAAATGGTTAACGATGAGCTGAGCATGGAAAATAGTACAATACTGGATGGGTTTCCTCGTACTTTAGATCAAGGAAAGGCTTTAACGGACTTTGTGGCGAGTAAAGAGCTTAAAACAGGTGGGGTTATATATTTGGACGTTCCGGAAGAAGATCTTCTTGCAAGACTTACGGGGCGTAGAGTTTGTAAGGGGTGTGGAATGGTTTATCACATCCAATCTTCGCCTACAAAAGTTGCAGGTATATGTGACAGCTGTGGTGGAGAGGTTGAGCAGCGCAAGGATGACTCTTTAGAGGTTATTCAGCACAGGCTATCTGTTTATAACAAGCAGACTAAGCCATTAATGGAGTATTATGAAAATTTAGGACTTTTAAGACGCATAAACGGTCAAGGGGCTTCAAAAGAGGTTTTTGAGCGTGTTAAGGGGATTTTAAGCTTAGTTGATTGAAAAAATTAAAACTTTGACCTGAGGGCTGGACTTGCATTTAATCCAATGTTAATTTTCGGCGTTTTGGGCTTTTAAGAGGTAGTAAAATGAAAGTAAGACCTTCGGTAAAACCGATTTGTAAAGATTGTAAAGTTATTAAAAGAAAAGGGGTTGTTAGAGTAATCTGCGTAAACCCTAAACATAAGCAGAAGCAGGGATAATAGTATGGCTCGTATTGCAGGTGTTGATTTACCTAAAAACAAAAGAATGGAAATTGCTTTAACGTATATATACGGACTAGGCAGAACTTCAGCTAAGAAGATTTGTGAGGCTGCAAAGTTTCCTGCATCTTTAAGAACTGATGATTTAACAGATGATCAGCTTAAAACATTAAGAGGGATTCTTGATGAAGACTACAAAATTGAAGGTGATCTTCGTCGTGAAGTGGGTCTTTCAATCAAAAGGCTTATGGATTTAGGCTGCTATAGAGGCTTAAGACATAGAAGAGGTCTTCCTGTAAGAGGTCAGTCTACAAGACAGAACGCTCGTACAAGAAAAGGTCCTAAGAAAACTGTTGCTAATAAGAAGAAATAAATAAAGGTATTTAAAAAATGGCTGGAAAAAAGACGTCTAAGAAAAAAGTTAAAAAGAATGTTCCTGCGGGAAAATGTTATATTGCTGCAGGCTTCGGAAATACGATCATCACAGTAACTGACCCTGCGGGAAATGCGATTGCATGGTCTAACGCTGGTGGAATGGGATTTAAAGGAAGTCGTAAAGGTACTCCTTACGCTGCACAGCTTACTATGGAAGATGCTATTAAAAAGGCTAAAGACCACGGTTTAAAGTCAGTGGATGTGCTTCTTTCAGGTCCTGGTGCGGGTAGAGAGCCTGCTCTTAGAGCTTTAGGTGCTTTGGGTGTGAGGGTTACTTCTTTTAGAGATACAACTCCAGTTCCTCATAATGGATGCCGCCCACCGAAGCGTAGAAGAATCTAAGTAAGTTTTTTAATTTTAATTATATTATTTTTGGCTGAATAGCAGTTGTGAGATAAAGACACTGCACTTAAGGAGAAACTAGGGATGCAAGCTCATTATTACAAATTTTGGAGAGATTTAATTACTCCACAAGGGTTTGAACAAACAGGATCAAAAGCTACCGGAGCTTATGGTAAGTTTACAATTAAGCCTTTAGAAAAAGGTTATGGGGTTACTCTAGGTAACTCACTAAGAAGAGTTCTTTTAAGCTCTATGATGGGTTCTGCAGTTAAGGCTGTAAAATTTGAAGGTGTTCTTCATGAGTTCAGTACTATTCCTGATGTGATGGAAGATGTGACTGACATTATTTTAAACCTTAAAGAACTTAGATTTAAGCAGCATGATGCTGAAATGAAGTCTTTAAGAATTTCTAAAAAAGGTCCTGGTGCTGTTACAGGTGCTGACGTTCAAGAGATTACAGGAATTGAAGTTTTAAACCCAGAGCAGCACATTGCTACTTTAGGTAAGAACGCAAGTTTTGAAGCTGAAATTTTAGTTGAGTTTGGTAGAGGTTACGTTGCGGCAGAAGCGAGTAACAACTTAGACCTTCCAACAGGGTTTATTCCAGTAGACTCTCTTCACAGTTCAGTTAGAAAAGTTAACTACAGAGTTACAGATGCTCGTGTTGGTCAAAGAACTGACTATGATGCTCTTGAAATCGAAGTTTGGACTGATGGATCGTTAAGACCTGATGAAGTGATTTCTTTAGGTGCTAAGATCTTAAAAGAGCAGTTACAGATTTTTGTAACTTTTGATGAAGATATTGAACCTGTTGAAACTGAAGAAATTTCAGCTTCTCCAGAGTTAAACAACAACCTATTTAGATCTGTTGATGATTTAGAGCTTTCTGTAAGAAGTGCAAACTGCCTTAAGAACGCTAACATTAGGTTTATTGGTGAGTTAGTTACTAAGAGCGAAGGTGAAATGCTAAAGACTAAGAACTTTGGTAGAAAATCACTTAATGAGATTAAAGATATCTTAGTTAAAATGGGATTAAACCTTGGAATGAAAGTTGAAGGATGGCCGCCTCCAGGTTGGGATCCAAATACTGCACAAGCGTATGTTCCTCCTCAAGCTGACAGCAGTGCTGTTTCTGCTACGGGTGGAGTTAACCCTGAGGAAATGAATTAATTTAGTACGTGCTGTAAAGGCATAATTTTTGGAGAGAAGTCATGAGACATAAAGTTGCGAAAAAACATTTTGGTAGAAGAAACGGACCTAAAAAGGCTCTTATTAGAGGTTTAGTAGAGTCTTTAGTTAGAGATGAGAGAATTAAAACAACTCTTCCAAAAGCCAAAGAGCTTAGAAAGCACGTTGAAAGAGCTATTACAAAAGGTAAAAAAGGAAGTGTACATGCTAGACGTGTAATCCTTAGTAAGTACCCGAATAAAGACACTATGGAGAAAATCGTAGATGATCTTTCTGTTCGTTTTAAAGAGCGTCCAGGTGGATACACTCGTATTCGTAAGCTGGGTAACAGACCTGGTGATCAAGCTCCTGTAGCATACATTGAGTTTGTTGATTATGTGCCTCCAGTTAAAGACGAGAAATGGGTACAAGAGAATGAAAAAAGAATGCAGGAAGAAAAGAGCCTTCATTCAAAAAGAGCTGACAAACTTAGATCTAACAAAAGAAAGATCCAGTCTAAGAGTAGAGCTCATAACTTTGCTAAAGCTAAATAAAGCTTTTAGTAAAATTAGAGCACTAAGAAGCAGCTTTAGGGCTGCTTTTTTTTGTATGCAGATAAGAAAAAGACCACGCCCCAGGTAAACAAGATACAGCTCCATTCAATTGAAGTGATCTTATCAAAAACAGCTGTTGAGAAAATAAAGACTAAGTAAGTAAAACAAAGGGTGGAAGCGCTTTGTATTAAAGGCGTAGAAGCCTCTGAGAGCGCCAAAGAGGCTGAGTGAGCTAAAGGGTATAAGATTATACTGATAAAGAGTAAAAAGGCTACAAGGCCCATTCCTGAAAGAATATCAAGGTATTCGTTATGAGGGTGCATAAACCTTTTGGGGACCTTAAAGCCCTTTAAGTAGGGCTTCATCAAAGTGAGGCTCCTGTTTGAGGCGTAACCTACTCCAATAAAAGGGTGGTCTTTAAAAAGGTTAAGATTTGCTTCAAGCTGTTTGAGCCTGTTTTGAGCACTAAAACTTTTACTGTTTTTAAAAGACAAAACTCTTTCTTTTAAGACCTTTGAGGCTTTATTATTCGGTAAAACGAGAAGGGTTAAGACTAATACTAAGCCTCCAACAAAGATTTTCCTTGAGGCTTTGATTCGCCAAAGAAGTATAGGGGTGATGAATAAAAGGCCAAGCCATGTGGCCCTAGTTTGGGTGAAGATGGCTGTTAAGAGCATTCCGGCACCTAAAAAGAGGCCTGAGTATTTATAAAAAATATTTTTACAAAAGAGAAAGGCAAAACCAAAAACAAAAGAAGCTAAAACGGCAAGCTTTGAAAAAGGAATGGGGTTATAGGTCCATCCAGCTCTGTGGCCAAAAAGGTTTAAAGAAGTCGATTTAAAGAGTAAAGACACTGAAGCCTCAGAGTGTAAAACCTTAGTAAATGAATCATAAAAGATGAGCAGTGCTAAAACCGTAAGGGCTGGGAACATATACTTTTTTAAATGACTCTCAAAGCTTTTAAAGTGCTTAGTGCTTAAAATTGTAAGAGCTGGAATGCATGTTAATGCAAAGAAGATCCAGCGTGCACGGCTTAAGGCATAACTAAGGCTCTTAGGGGCCTGGTAGAAGTGATAGCCGTTTATAAGGATATATAAAAGTAAATACAGAGTGAGGGTTTTAAAAAAAAAGGAATGTTTCTTAAAAAAGGATAAGGATTCTTCTTTGTGGCTTACTAGGGTGTAGATCGAAAAAAGCGAACTTAAGGTTAAGAAAGTGTTATGCGGGGCTTGATTGATGAAGAGGGTGAAGAAAGTCCCAAAAAGAATAAAAGGAGCAGCGTTTTTAAAGACGGTAGAGCGTAGACTCATAAAGCTTTATAGACAGCGGTGTTTTCTTGGGGTTTTTGTGGTTTCTTTTGAGAAGCTTTTCGAAGAGCTTTATGTAGAAAGCTCATTACAAGGTTAGCTTCTAAGTTGTTCATGCAAGCATGTGTTTTAATAGGGCACGCAGTAGCGCCGTGTGTGCCACAAGGGCTGCACTCAAGGTTAAGAGTCGCAATTTCAACATTGTTCTGCCAAGGTCTAAATCCAAGAGACTCGTGAGTTGGGCCAAGGACCACAGTGCTTGGAATGTTAAAAAGGGCAGCCATATGCACTAAGCCACTATCGTTACCAACAAAGCCTGTGCTGTTTGCAATAATATTCTTACATTCAATTAATGAAGTCTCTCCAGTAAGATCGATTACTGAAGGGGCAACTTGTTTTAACTGACGGCTTAGCTCAAGTTCTTGTTTACTGCCAAGGATAACAACGGGTTTTTTTAATTCAGCCTTGATTAAATTTGCTAATTGGCCAAACTTTTTAGCTGGCCACTTCTTTGTTTCCCATACACTTCCAGGTGCTAAGACAATATAGTCCTCAGGAATGTCAAATTTCTGGCTGGAATCAATTTCAAAATTAGTTTTAAACTCACCAGGTATAAGAGAAGACTTAGAAGTTGGAGTAGTGTGGTTCTTCTCCCAGATCTGTAGTTTGTTTTTGAGTTCAGAATCTAGTGGTGAAAGAAGAGAAAGTACTCTTAAAGGCTCCGGGAGTTTTGTGTTGTAGCCCACTCCAGAAACAAACAGTTTACGGTAGTTGTTTGTGTAATGAATTTTATTTTTCGCTTTTAGAAGTTTAGCAAAAATCATACTTCTAAAAGACTTATGAACACAAAAAATATTGTTTAGTTGATAAGTCTCATTGATGAGTTTTCTTTTTTTACGGTAGTCCGTAGAGTTATATTTTTTTACTTCAATAGGAGTGATGTATGGGAAAGCGTCTTTAATGAAGTTTCCAAGCCCTTCACGGCAGAAGAAGATGAGTTCTTGACCCGGAAAACGCTTTTGGATGTTTTCAATAAGAGGAAACGTAATAATACAATCGCCTAAAAAAGCGGTCTGAATTACTATATTTGCTTCTTTTTTGGGGTTCATATTAGCTCTCTCAATAAAATGAAAATTCACAACTCTTTTAGGGTAGCCAATTTTAAAATGTAAGTAAATGCCAAATTGCCACTATTTTTGCTTAGCTTGGTTGTTCACAGACTGTCGAACTCTTTGTATTAGCTGAAGAAATTTCAAACAAGGGGCCTAAAAAGGCTTCGAGTTGACCATAGCATGCTTAAATTTTAGATAAGAGGCATGAATAGTTTAAGATCAACTACAGTAAAATCAGCTGTTTACGCGAGTCTATTAGGCGCATTGGTGGCTATAGTGCTCTACGTACTCTCAACATGGTTCTTTAATGCAAAGAACAAGCAAACATTGATTCAATCAACTGAACTTGGTAAGGTCTCTGATGGTGAGGTTGTCTTCCCTATAGGAGCAAAGCTGCCGGAGCTAAGCTTTACGGATATGTTATCTCAAAAAAACTATGTTCTTAGTAAAGACCCTTTAAAAATCAAGATTGTAAACTTTTGGGCCAGCTGGTGTGAGCCTTGTGTTGAGGAGTTCTCATCTTTTGCAAGGCTTGTTCGAAAGTTTGAAGGCAGAGTTTCATTTGTAGGGATCAATGAAGATAAGACAGTAGAGGTGGCTAAAGAGTTCTTAGAAGCGTTTAGTGTCGATTTTAAAGGCCTTTCGGGGGTTTATTTTGGATTTGATGAGGGTAAGAAGCTTTCTGATAGATACGGTATTTTAGCACTTCCAGAGAGCTTTTTGATTGATCCAGAAGGAAAGCTTATACGCAGAGTTTCAGGTTTTGAAAAATGGGATTCTCCGGGTGCAATCGAGTACTTTGAAAGCCTTTTAAAAAAGTATGAGGGGCTATAATGAGAGTTTCTTCAAAGCTTTTTACAAAGTTAAATAAAACACTTGTGCAGAGTTTAAGTGGCATGGTGTTTCTTATAAACCCAAGTGTTGAAGTGATAAAAACAGATTACTCTAACTTGGTAGATAAAAACCTTATCGAAAGCCCTTTTGAGATGGGTAACCAGTACTTTAAAACACCTCAAGAGATAGACGAGTTCTTTTTATCTACTAGAGGGATTAGAGATAAAAACGTTAAGGCGTATTTTGAAACATACAAACCTTTAATGTTAAGTGCTTCAAACCTTTTTAAGATCCCATACTCGTTTCAGTCGTGTTTAATCTTTAAAGAATCAAGATTTAATAAAAAAGCTATAAGCCCTGTCGGAGCGATGGGAGTGGCTCAGTTTACAGAGGATACGTATCACTTCTTAGCTAGGGCGCTACGTATTGGAAAAAGTGCTTTAGAGGCTGAGGGTGAGAAGATGCTTGATGCTGGTAACTTTGCCTTTGTTGAACCTGATAGTAAGAAGCTTTCATACTCTAAGTATAATGTAAAAATCTTTGGGGAGATGCACCGAATGTGGCAAGCCTACCTTATTAATAATGACCTTGAAGAGATTAACTTAAGTAAAGTTTCGTTTAAAAAAGTTTTGTATAAGCCAGAGTACTCAATAGGACTTTCTTCAATGTACCTTTATTACTTAAAACATAGGGTGAAGTACGGCATTCGTAAGTATGCTGAAGAAAAAGATCTTGAGGACCCGAACTTTATATTGAGTGTGGCAGGGGCTTACAACCAAGGGGCTCGTAGAGTTCTAAAAGCTTTAAAGAGAGACAATAGAAAGCCAAACTTTCAAAAGTGGATATCTTATCAGTCTAGAATTGATGAAACTAAGGATTATATAAGCTCAATTAGAGGTTGTATGAAAAAAGTGGTTAAAAAAGCGGATGTTGATTATGTGTCACAAAGGCATACAGATACTGAAAAAAGTAGTTTTAACTGATCTTTGGGGTTGAATATTAAAATAAGTTAGTCTAATTTTGTTGTTTCCTAAGTGGTGGCATAGCTCAGCTGGATAGAGCAACAGCCTTCTAAGCTGTGGGTCCCAGGTTCGAATCCTGGTGCCATCACCATTTTCAGAAAACACATTTTTAAGCAAAACCCTAAAATCATCTAAGTACCCGAAATCAAAAGCCTTAATTTTAAAGGGTTTCAAGGCTCCTCATTTTTCAAACATATCAAAACATATGGTGACATATCTTAACGTGGACAGTTGCAGGACAGGCTCTGGACAGGCTGGTACCTGCTGCTGCACCTATGAATACAGCCTTACAGAGCTTCAATATATTTTGGAAAATGAGTTTTCACCTCTTAAATCGATACGAAAAAGCCCCTGTGCCCCAGCAATTTTTGCTAGTGCACAGGGGCTTTTTGCGTTTAGACTTCGATTGAAAGCGAAAAGAGGTTTTTTTATATGGGGTCACTTAAAGAACTGCAACAAGAGGTTGAAGCCTTTGTAACGGAGAATGATCTTGTCTGCTCAGCAGATGTAAGGTTGCTAGACTTGCAATCAGAGTTAGGAGAGCTGGCGAAGGCCCAATTAAAATCTACAAATTATGGTAGATGGAGCCACCGTGATGATATCCCCTCTGGTTGGATGGATGAACTTGGGGACGTGTTGTTCTCTTTAGTAGCTTTGGCCAATATAGATGACATAGATCTTGAAGACTGTTTAAAAGCATCAATCAAAAAATACAAAGCCCGCATCGACTCTTATGGCGATGCAGGCTCTAAGAAAAATAAACCAGTTAAATAAGCTTAAGTAAAAATTTGTACGACATTTTCCATAACTGACCTACCCCCGGTATTTATA
>JBOEFV010000022.1:0-45075 GCA_050633065.1 Bdellovibrionales bacterium | reverse complement strand
CTCAAGAATTTGACTCTTCATCAGATCAGTAACGGCATGATCCTTAAACACATACGCTAATGACTCTATATGGCCATTGTCAGCACCGTTTGCAAACTGAGAAGCACTTAGTTTTACAGCATTATACTTATTAAAATTATCTTGATCATACTTTACAAGAGTTGCCATATCTCTTTTGTCATTTTCAACAGAATACAGCACTGGAGCAGAAAAACCTTCAAAGTATGAACAGACATAGTCTTCAGTCAGCCCGCCAAACTCAATTTTCGTTTCTTTATTCTTTAAAATTAAAATACCCTGCTCTAAAAACGGCTGATCGGCAGCATCTGTTTTAAGAGCAAGCTTTTCACCTTTAGAGTTGTAAATACTCATTTTTACAGGAATATAGGTTTCGGTAAAACCTAAGCTTTGTTTTTCAGCAATTTTATTCTCTTGAGTAAATGCTAATTCAAGTTTGTCTGAAGAGTATGTTTCTTTAATTGTTACAGAAGGCGTTCCCGGTGTTTTATACCATCTTGAAAACCAGTCTTTATCAATTCTAGAGTCTTGTGCTGTCATAACATCAACAAAATCTTCTGTAGTGATTGCACCACCATCATACCTTTTAAAGTATTCAGCCATTCCCTTTTGAAACTTCTCCTCCCCTAAAAGAATAAAGAGCATTCTAATAACTTCAGCACCTTTTTCATATACAGTTGCAGTATAAAAGTTGTTCATCGCCTGATATTTCTCAGGTCTAATTGGATGAGCAAGAGGTCCTGAGTCTTCAGAAAACTGTCTCTCCTTAAGACTTTTAACCATATCAATACGTTCAACCGCAGCATCATTTAAATCTGCTGAAAACTCTTGATCTCTAAAAACCGTTAAGCCTTCTTTTAAAGTTAATTGAAACCAGTTCTTTAAAGTAACTCTATTTCCTGTCCAGTTATGAAAGTACTCATGACCAATAACTGATTCAATTCTATGGTAGTTTAAATCAGTTGCCGTTGTTGGATCCGCTAAAACCAAAGCTGAGTTAAAAATATTTAATCCCTTATTCTCCATAGCGCCCATATTAAATGAGTCCACAGCAACAACCATATAAAGATCTAAGTCATATTCTAAGTTAAATCTGTCTTCATCCCATTTCATTGCTTTTTTTAGGCTCTCAATTGCAAAGTCACATTTATGTTCAGCACCATGATCACAGTAAAACTTTAAAACAATTTTGCGGCCTGATTTTGTAGTGTACTCACTTGTAAGTTCCGCCAAGTCCCCTGCAACTAAAGCAAATAAATGAAGTGACTTTGGAAACGGGTCTTCCCATGTGCAGTAACGAACACCGTTTTCTTCTCCTTCTTCAATCAAATTTCCATTTGCTAACATGAACGGATATTCTTTTTTGTCACCAAGAATTTTGACCGTACATTTTACCATATTATCCGGGCGGTCTAGTGAATACATAATCTTTCTAAAACCCATTGGCTCATTCTGAGTACAAAGAAGGTCTCCACTTAAATATAGACCTTCAAGCTCTGTATTCTTATCTGGATAGTTTTCATTATCTATTACAAGGCTTAACTCTGTTAAGTCAGCATCTACTAAAAGAGTAATACCCTCATCTGAAAGCTTATACTGATTCTCTGACAGATTTACCCCATTCACTGAAGCAGATAAAAACTTAATATCTACACCGTCTAAGAAAATCTCTGAAACACCTTTGTTTTTCAAAACCTTATACTCTGCACTTACAACAGTCTTTTGCTTTCCAAGTGTAAATGTCGCAAACATCTCTGGAGTAGAATATTCCATTTCTTTAAAGTCTTTTAAATAATTCATCTTTGTCTCTGTGTTCTTCATGTCTTCCTACCTTCTTATCTTTACTGTTTTTTTTGAGCATAAATGAAAAGTTCTTTTCCTTCTCTTGCGACTTCCTGCCCACGAAGCCGCCCCCAATAATCTATTTTAAAATATTTTTCTAATAATTGCTCAAGTTCCCACTCTGTAATTCCAAAAGGGGGTCCTGTTCTTTTAGAGGCCACCAGAAAAGCCCCCATTAAATGCCCGCCAGGCTTTAAGGTTTTAACCCATGACTTTATGAGTTTTTCTCGTGCTTCTGGAGAAATGGCGCAAAATAAAGTGTGTTCAAATACAATATCATACTCTTCTCTGTGCTCTTCTGCGAATTTAAAAAAATCAGCCTCTTCAAACTTTAACTTATCCCCATATAGGTCTTTAGCTTTTTCAACAGCTTCTTTAGAAAAATCTAAACCTGTAACCTTATGGCCTAAAGATGAAAGCTTTGCAGCATCATGCCCTCTACCACAGCCAGGAACTAAAATTTTACTTTTAAAAAGCTTAAGCCTTGGAATCGTCCAATCAATACATGGGTGATATGTTTTTAAATCCCAAGGCATTACATCTTGAGAATAACGCTCACTCCAAAATTCAGGCTCTAAAGTATCAGGGTTTTCAGCATACCACTCACCAAGGCTATACTCTTTCCCGTAATATTTAAAAGAATCATAATCAATAGGATCAACAACCTCTTCTAAAAAAGAAACTTGAGCAGAAATTGAAAAAACAAAAGGGACTTCCTTCTCACTTTCACCGCAAAGCCTTGACCAATCATCCATATAAAGGCCTTTTGAAAGATCAAATTCTTCCTCATAACCGTAAGGGAATTTAAGAAGTACTTTGCCTCCTGAGATTCCTTCAGCGCCTGTGACAACAAAGGGGGCTAGCGTTGATTCCACAAGAACCATCTCTCCTTCAACAAGCCCTCTACAAACATGATCTTTTTTATACATATTTGAAAAAAAGCTCTGCCCAAAATCAAGATCTTCAATAGGATTTCCCCCTATTGAGATTTTGCCTTCGTTGTTAATTTGAATTGCTTTTTTCACTGAGCCTCTTTTGCTTCTACAGTTTCTGGAAAAACAAGGCCTTCTTTAAACTCAACCTTCTGCCCTTCTAAAGACACCTCTTTAGCTTCCCAGTACTGAGTCCCTTCTGCTTCTTTAATTTTTATAAGAAGCGCCTTACCTTCTTTACTCACTTTAGACTCACCATCAGCATTCTTATCTTCAAACTCAAACTCAAAATGAGCTTCTATACTGTCTTTATCTAGTGTTTCTGTCCAAAATTCCAAAACTTCAATATTATACGCTGTAGGGTTAGATTTAATGATAATTTGAATGATCTCTTTTGTTAGATTCTGTTGGATTTCCATATGAACACTTTCAGAGACTAAGACACCACTTCCATTAAAAACTCCCCAACTCACATAAAGAGCCACAGACAGTATAAATAAACCTAAAAATTTCATCTCTTCCCCTTAAGAAAACAGTGTATTTAGCCTTCTTATTAACATAGCCAATAGAGCCTTGCACTACCCATCATTTATTCTTTATAAATGACTAAAGAGGGAGTAAGTCGTGCCTATTTATAAGTCAGAATTGAATTCAAAAAGCTCAGATTTTCAAGAAAACAAAGCAAACCTAGAGAAACTAACTGAGGGGCTTAAGAGCTTCCTAAAGACTGCTTCTTTAGGAGGCGGAGAGAAAGCCACTGAAAGGCATCTATCTCGCGGAAAAATGACCGCCAGACAAAGAATAAGCTCACTTATTGATCACAATAGCTCTTTTTTAGAGGTGGGCTCTCTTGCTGCACATGAAATGTACAAATCTCAGGCTCCAGCAGCAGGTGTTGTAGCTGGAATTGGAAAAGTTGAAGGCACTCTTTGCATGATCGTCGCAAACGACGCCACTGTAAAAGGCGGAACTTATTTCCCCATGACTGTAAAAAAGCATTTAAGAGCACAAGAAATTGCTCTAGAAAATCACCTTCCATGTATTTACTTAGTTGATAGCGGAGGAGCTTTCTTGCCTCTTCAATCAGAAGTCTTTCCTGATAAAGAACACTTTGGAAGAATTTTTTATAACCAAGCTCGCCTGTCAGCAAAAGGGTTACCACAAATCTCTGTAGTGATGGGGAGTTGTACTGCAGGAGGAGCTTATGTTCCTGCAATGAGTGATGAAAATGTCATTGTTCAAGAAACTGGAACTATCTTTCTAGGAGGGCCTCCACTAGTTAAGGCTGCAACCGGAGAGGTTGTTACAGCTCAAGAACTTGGAGGCGCAAAAGTACACACAGAACTTAGTGGTGTATGCGATCATTTTGCAGAAAATGATTCTGAAGCGTTAGACATTACAAAAGATATCGTAAGTCACCTAAACCTAAATCAAAAAGACAATTCTTCTTCTGATTATTTAGAACCTCTCTACGCTCCCGAAGAACTTTACGGTGTAATTCCAAAAGATTCTAAACAACCGTTTGATATTAAAGAAGTGATCTTAAGGTTAGTTGATGGAAGTAATATTCATGAGTTTAAAGAGAACTACGGCAAAACTATTGTTACATGTTTTGCAAAAATCTGCGGAATGCCTGTAGGGATTGTTGCTAATAATGGGATTTTATTTTCTGAAAGCTCCCTTAAAGCAGCTCACTTTGTTGAATTATGTGACCAAAGAAAAGTTCCACTGCTTTTTATTCAAAACATCACAGGGTTCATGGTTGGAAAAGAGTATGAAAATGGTGGTATTGCTAAAGACGGCGCAAAGCTTGTAACAGCTGTTAGTAACGCTCGCGTTCCAAAAATAACTCTCGTTGTTGGTGGGTCACACGGGGCTGGAAACTACGGAATGTGTGGAAGAGCTTATCAACCAAGATTCTTATGGACATGGCCTAACTCAAAAATTTCAGTGATGGGCGGAGAACAAGCCGCAAACGTTTTATGGACTGTTAAAAAAGATCAGCTTGATAAAAAGGGTGAAAAGACTGACGCAAAAATGGAAGCTGAATTTAAGCAGCCTATTTTAGATAAATATGAAAAAGAAAGCTCTGCTTATTACGCAACAGCAAGATTATGGGATGATGGAATTATTGATCCTAAAGACACTCGAAAAGTATTAGCGCTTTCACTTGAAACTTGCCTGAACGCAGAAATGGATGAAGCTGTTCAAAACCTCTTTAGGATGTAGGGAAAAAATAATGAGTAAATTAATAATTAAAACTGAAGATGATATTTGCTATATAAGCTTAAACAGCCCTGATAAGAGAAACGCTCTTGATCTTGATCTAATGGTTGAACTCACTAATAAACTAAACAGTCTAAAGACTGATATAGGATCTCTTAAAGCACTTGTTTTATCTGGTGAAGGGAAATCTTTTTGTGCGGGGGCTGATCTTAATTGGATGAAGGAGATGGTTAACTATTCTCTTAAAGAAAATATACAAGACTCTAACAAGCTTTATGACCTGTTCTACTCTATTTACTCTTTCCCACTTCCTGTAATTGTTAAAGCACATGGGCATGTTTTTGGCGGCGGACTTGGACTGCTAGCTTCTGCAGATTATGTGCTTGCCGATAAGCAAACTAAATTTTGCTTTAGTGAGGTAAAACTTGGTCTTGCACCAGCTGTAATTTCAAGCTTTATACTGTCAAAGTGTAACCCTTCACACGCACAAGCACTTATGACATCAGGCCTAGTCTTTGATAACCACAGAGCTTTTCACTTAGGCCTTGTAAACGAGACCTTAACTGATGAATCTTTTGATGCTGTCATATCTTCATATAAGGCCTCTGGCCAAGAAGGCTTAGTTGCCAGTAAGAAGCTTTGTCTTGAGCAACGAAGTCTAAAACCTGAAGCCTTTAAAGAACTTACCGTTAAAACAATTTCAACACTAAGAACAAGCAGTGAAGCTCAAAAGAGAATGACTACATTTTTAGAAGGAAAGAAATAATCATGTTAAATCAAGATATTAAAATTGCTATTGCTAATAGAGGTGAAGTTGCATGCCGCATACATCGAGCTATTAAAAAGCTTGGTGCTCAATCTGTATTACTACACTCAGAACCTGATCAAAACTCAGTTGCCTACAGACTTTGTGATGAAACACAAAATATTGGTAAAGGCCCTAGTTTAAAAAGTTATTTAAACATTGATAACGTTATTCAAGGAGCCTTAAAAGCCGGTGCAACTGCAGTTCACCCAGGTTTTGGCTTTTTATCTGAAAATGCTGATTTTGCCAGAGCTTGTGCAAAGAACAATCTTTTGTTCATTGGCCCAAGTCCTGAGTCTATGGATCTCTTTGGTGATAAAATTTCAGCTAAAGATTTTTGTGAAAAAGAAGACATCCCAACTCTGAAGAGTTATCGTGGAAAAGATCAAAGCATTGAAATCTTGAAGACTGAAGCTAAAAAGATCTCCTACCCTATTCTCGTAAAAGCTGCAGCCGGCGGCGGCGGCAGAGGTATGCGAGTAGTGCTTGAAGAGTCTGAGCTTCAAACGCAACTTGAATCTGCAAAAGCTGAAGCCTTAAAAGCCTTTGGCTCTGATCAAATGTTTTTAGAGAAATACCTCCCTGCTGCAAAGCATATTGAGGTTCAAGTTTTTGGGGACACTGATGGCAACGTTTTCGTTCTTGGAGAAAGAGAGTGCAGTGTCCAAAGAAGACACCAAAAAGTTATTGAAGAAGCGCTTTCACCAAGTTTAACAATAGAGCAACGCTCTGCTGTTTATTCTTACGCTAGATCATTAGCAGAGAAGTCTAACTATGAGGGAGCCGGAACTGTTGAGTTCTTATTTGATGGGGATGACTTCTACTTTCTTGAAGTAAACACAAGACTTCAAGTTGAACACCCTGTAACTGAAGAGGTTTTTGATGTAGACCTTGTTGAAGCTCAGATTAAGACTACCTTTAAGCAGTCTACCGACTGGACGCAAGAAAGCTTTCTTCCCATGGGGCACTCTATTGAGTGTCGTATTTACGCTGAAGACCTAAAAGGCCTCCCCTCTATTGGAAAAATTGGCACTTTGTTTTTTGGAATTGATCAAGCCCCTGAAGGGCTACGTATTGAATCAGGATTTGAAAAAGATGATGAGATCACAACTTTTTATGATTCCATGATTGCAAAAGTGATTTGCACAGCAGAAGACAGACTTACTGCTATTAAAAAGATGACTGAAGTCCTTAGAAACTCAATCACAACAGGCGTTCACACAAACCTTCCTTTGTTAATTGAAATCTTAAATCATCCTGAGTTTATTGATGGGTCAATGAACACTGATTTTTTTAAAACACATTTTGAAAATGGCTTAGAGTCACCGTGGACTGAAGAGCAAATTCTACACGTTTCAAAAACTTGCCTTACAGAGCCTACAAACTCTGTATTTGATAAGAACTGGAGATCACTATGAGTAACAATAACAACTCAACAGCTTTTTGCTTCTCAGAAACTCTTGGATCAGAAACCTGGGTGTGCATAGACGGTTGGAATTTTAAAATTGAAAATACTGGCACCAATAGGCTAAAAAACAAAAAACAGGCCTCTGGCGGAAATGGGGAGCTCACAGCACCTATGCCAGGGCAAATCTTAAAAATGCTTGTTAAAAATGGCCAAGAAGTTAATGAGGGAGACTCACTTTTTATAGTTGAAGCTATGAAAATGGAACACACCCTCAAAGCGCCTTACGCTGGAGTGGTTACAGATCTAGTATTAAAAGATGGTGATACAGTTTCTGGAGCTGACATTATTTTAAAGATTAAGAAGGATGCATAGTCATGGGTAAGAAAGTTGAAATTATCGAAGTCGGCCCTCGTGATGGCCTACAAAATGAAAACCAAATTCTTTCATACCAAAAACGCTCAACTTTAGTTAAAAAACTTACAAACACGGGTCTTAAGCGTATTGAGCTTGGAGCTTTTGTATCTCCAGCCAGAGTTCCACAAATGGAAGACTCTTTAAAAGTCGCTAAATCATGTCTAAAAACTCAAAAAGATAATAAAGTTATTTACTCGGCTCTAGTTCCTAATTTAAGAGGCTTTCAAGATTTTCAAAAGTCAGGCCTTAAAGACGCAGCGGTTTTTGCTTCATGCACAGAGTCTTTCTCTCAAAAAAACATTAACTGCTCTATACAAGAAAGCTTTGAACGCTTTGCCCCTGTGATTAAAGAAGCCAAAAAAAATAAAATAAAAGTGCGAGGCTACCTAAGTACTGTTTTTGGATGCCCTTTTGAAGGAGATGTAAAGCCCTCTACAGTTGTTAAGTACACTAAGAAACTTTTAGCAATGGGAGTTTATGAGGTTTCTCTTGGTGACACTATTGGGGTTGCAACACCCAAACAGGTTAAAGCTGTATTAAGCGCGCTTGTTAAAGCTGGAGTTAAACCTAAGCAATTAGCGGGTCACTTCCACGACACTAGGGGGACAGCACTTAGCAATGTTGTAGCTTCTCTTGATTTTGGATTAACAAAATTTGATTCTTCTATTGGTGGCCTTGGCGGCTGCCCTTATGCACCGGGAGCTGCTGGAAACTTAGCAACTGAAGACTTGGTTTATTGCTTAGAGAAGATGGGGTACACAACAGGGGTTGATTTAAAGTCACTCACCACTGTTGCTAGATGGCTTCAAAATCACATTGGCCACCCAGTTTCATCTCACCTTGCAATGATCCCCTAAAAGGAAAAAATATGAAATTAGATTTTGAAAAACAGCCTCAGTTTGCGCAATAGTAGTCGCTTTAATCGCATTATTTACCGCTATATATGAAGCAAGAGTAACTAGAGATCATCAAGAAATCTCTGTCTGTCCCTCTTTAAGTGTTATTTCAACATCTGCCCACTCTGTAAATGGCCGTTCATTTAATTTTGCAATGAACCTTATAAATAACGGCCTTGGACCTGCAAAAATTGAAAAGTTTGAAATTAAACACAAAGGCTCTTCATATAAAAATATCGGCAAAGTATTAATTAAACTTTTTCCCGCCTTTAAGGATACTACATACAGTACTGACAAAGGAGCTGTGAAGGTTCTACTCCCCGGGAAGTCTATGAATCTAGTCTCCACAGACCTCAGCCCCAAACAAAGAGCTACTCTGTATAAAGCAGGGCTTGAACTCTCAATTTGCTACTGCTCCTTATATAACACATGCTGGAAGCTTGAAGATAGTAATGACAGCACTCCTGTTAAATCCTGTGAGGACCTTTAATGAGAAATTCATATAAGAAACTTGTCATTGAAAAAGGGGTTGATCTCTCCATTGTCGTTCTAGGGATTTTAATCGCCCTCTCTTTTAACTCCTGTAAAGACAATCGACGCATGAAGATACAGTGGAGCACTTTTAAAGAACAACTGCAGAATAATATCAACGAAGAACTCGTAAGCCTTAAAGAAAATCAGGATCACTATGCAAAAAGTATCGTCGAGGCCGCATCTTTGTCTAAATCTATTAAGAATAAGCAAGTAGACATTAAAAAAATATCAGCTTACCTGAATAGCATGGGGGTTTTTCATCTAAGTCTGCCTCGAACCAACAATTATCATGCTTTTTTAAGGCTCAACAACTCCTACCTCACTAAGGACTACGATAGGTTTTCAAAAATCGACAATTACTTTTCCTATAAAGATACCGCTGAAGTTTACCTAGATCTATATGTTCAACAACTTACTCCAGATTTAAGAAACTTCTTAAAGGAGTATCGTTTTTTTGCAGGCTCACAAGAAGGGGTTCTTTCAAAGGATAAAGCTTTCTTACATGACACCATGTTTATCATACGGTCATTCTCAGGACTACAGAAAGGACTCTCCAGTCAGGTTAAAGCACACATCAAAGACTCAGAAGAACTCCTAGAGATACTTAAAAGCGGAAGGGATTAGTGCCCCGACCATTCAAAGCGCATTTCATCAACTGAATAGCCATTTTCATCTTTAAATGGCTTCCCATCTGCATCAAGCCTCATAGTTGCAGACCAGTTTACGTCTGAATCTTCTCCATCTTGATCACGACCATCTTGATAAAAACTAACAGTTCCCCCAAGAATTTTTCCAGATACATCTGTAAGCAAGTAAAACTCTATAACTTCCTCATCCCCATATGTTGAGTAAGGGCTTTGCTCTATTGATTCTCTACTCACTTCATCATCAAAAGTTTCTAAAGCTATTTTAGCAACAGCTCTGTACTCCTCACTAACTTCTTCAGCTATAAACTCACCCTCTGTCAGGAGGTTGATAACCTGAACACCTTTAAGTTCATCATCTGGAGAAAAGTAGTCTAGGTTATATAAAATATCAGCCTGATCACTTAGAGACAGTTCGTCCCAAGTTTTCCCAGATCCATAAGAAAATATTGAAAAAAAGATTATCGCGCATAAAATTGTTATTTTCATCTAATACCCCTAATTGAATATTTACATATCAATTTTTGAGACACCTGAGATGGGAATTATTTACAATTAACACAATCCTGAAAAACAGGGTTGCCTCTAGAGCACTTCAGCCATGAATGATTTGATTTGCTTACGGTGGAAAAGAAAAGATCTGACAATTGCCCCAAAGTGGTTAGATTCTATCCGAATCAAAAAATCAGGCTGCATAGCCTTAACTTGAGACTCCTGAAATTTTGTCAGCACTGTTGTGTCATCTGTAGCCACAATCAACCCTAGCTTTAAATGATCAGGTTTTTTCTGAGAAATATTCCAACTCAAATTATTATTAATTTTTTGCTCATACTCGTTTAAACTCGAAAGCTTAAATCTCTCCATTCTCTCCTCACGAGCCTTCTTTAAAGCCTTCTCGCCAGCGTTAGCAATTACTTTATATAACGGCCCCCCTGTAGCTATTCCTACAAACACCTTCACTCTGCTAATCACCTCTGGAATACCCATTGTGACAGAAAAGTTAATAGCCCCAGCGCTCGCGCCAAGAACACCTATATCTTTTTCAGATATACTCTGGATCAGGCTTGCTAAGGATTTTTGAAAGTTTGTCTGATACCTTTGGTGAACATCTATATCAGTCGTGTACTCACTAACACCTGTATACCCCTCAAAGACATAAACTTTATAACCGGCCTTACAAAACATTGCAGCGTAACCCTTGTCTAAGATATTCTTTCCGCCTGTTGGAGGAAGCACAACAACAGCTTTTTGATTAGGTTTCTTTTTATTCTCGTAGATCGTATAAGTGAAAGAAAGTCTCTCATTCACCTCTTTCTTTGTTGTACTTATTTTACATACAGAAAAAGGATCGAGTAAAAAGTCTTTAAAGTCGGCACTGGCTGTTGTTGTATAGGACATCAGCAAAACAAAACTAATGAAGGTTTTTTTGATATAAATCATACAATCCCTTTAGTACCAGCTCAGGGGTGTAAACCTCAAAAAGATTCGCATCTTTGAAAAGCTGCCCCATTCCTCCTGTGCCAATCACAACAAACTCTTCTTCTTTAAATTTTTCATTACTGATTTGTAAGATTAACTCTTTTACCCCGCCTAGAGTAGACCAGTAAAGTCCACTTTGGATGCTTTCAACTGTAGTTGTACCACAGGCCTGTGCAGGCTTTTTGATTTCAACAGAGGGAAGCCTCGCCGTTTTACTTTCTAAGGCTGAAACCATTAGCTTTGCACCACCAAGGATTGCGCCACCTAAATAGTCTCCTGTCTTTGAAACTGCATCTAATGTTGTTGCTGTTCCAAAATCTACTATTAAGATATTTTTTTGAGGATAAAGGTTTTTTGCAGCCACTGCATTTACAATTCTATCTGCTCCCACCTCTAACGGGTTCAAGTATTTAATTCTAAGTCCTGTTTTCAAGCCCGGGCGCACAAACATCACTTTTTCAGTGAAGTACTTTATACATGCGCTTTTTAAGCTATAGTCCATATGAGGGACAACTGAACAAACCGCGATATTTTCAATACTTTCTGGCGCAATATCATTCTCTCTTAATACCGAGCGAAGAAAAACACCGATTTCATCTGAAGAAAGGCCTGCAGAAGTATTTTGTCTAAATTGAAACTTTAACTCCTCACCTTGATAAATTCCGCCATGTATTTGAGTGTTTCCAACATCTAAGCACATCAACATCTACATCTCTCCTATTTTAAGAATATCTTTTGCCATATTTTTCTTAGTCTTACCTGAGTATTCAAATTCACTCGCATTTTTAGACCAGATCGCATACTCATGACTAGTCTTTGTTACGCTGCCAAGTTCGTTTTGTATGACAAAATCTGATCCGCTGTTCTCAAACTGTTTTTTAATCTTTAATAAAACATCGTCAGCTTCTTGATTGTGTGTGAGTTTAAAACTTAGAAGCTTTAAACTTTTATTTCTCGCCCATGATTTAATTGAACTTAATATTTTAGGAGCTTTTTTAAACTCTAAGTTAAAATCTGCGTCTGAAGAGATCTTCTTGTCTTCTTTTTTAAGTGGTAAAAAATCACTAATAGCTGCCGCGTGAACTACCATATGAAAATCTTGATTTTTTAAATTTTTCTTTAGCTTATCTGCCAAATCACTTGAGCTCACAAAAGACTGCACATCAACACCCTCTAGCCCCACAGCCCCTTTTAAAGCACTTTCTGAACCCAGAGCTGTTATATTAAAGCTACTTTTTAGCTCTTTGATGATCTCTATTCCTGTACGCCCTGAAGAAAAGTTTGTGATTTGCCTTACTCCATCAATGTCTTCAGTGGTTCCACCAAAGGTTATTAACAAGTTCTTATCTTTTTTCTCTGTCTTAAGGATTGCATCTAAAATAAAGTCAGACTCCTTTAACCTTCCAACTCCGTTATGACCACAGGCCATACTGCCTTCACTGGGTTCAAAGAGTTGAATATTAGAAAAACTCTTTAGTTTATCCACAGCCTTTTGCACAATTTCTGAATCCCACATCCTAGGGTTCATTGCCGGAAAAATTAAATACGGTGTTTCTTTTTTCCTAGCTAAAAACAAAGTTGTTAAAACACTTGAACCAACACCGCTTGAAATTGCATTTAACGTTTGAGCCGTTGCCGGTGCTAACACTACAACATCAGCCCAGTCATTTAAGTATATGTGATCAAGTCTTTGCCCTGGCGCAAAATCATCAATAAATACAGTGTTCCCACTAAGAGCTTCCCAGGTTGTAGCGCCAACAAACTTTAAACCACTTTCTGTAACTGCAACCTTAACTTCATGACCTTGTTTAACCAAGTCCGATACAAGGCCGCAAATCTTAAAGGCCGAGATTGAGCCACTTACTTTTATTAAGACTTTCATTTAAAGCCCCCTTTCCGGCTTATTATCTATAAGCCTCACACCTTCTATATAGTGTGCTATCAACGTTCTTCCCCAATCAGAACCGTAATACTCAAGATCTATATATGGAGCTTTTACCAACAATGACTCTTTTGAGTCTGTCTCTAAAAAGGCTTTTGCAATCTCTCTTGCTCTAAGCAGCCCTTCTTTTGAAAGGTTATAATTTCGAGAAGATAAGGCCAATCCATGTTCTTCCCTTAGAATTGGGACCCCTACCACTTCAACTTTCATAAAATATTCAGCAACCATGTTTTCAATAAGCTTTAGCTGTTGATAGTCTTTTTCTCCAAAGTACGCCCTTTTAGGAGAAATTATATTAAGCAGCCTCATAACAACCTGCAAGACTCCGTTAAAGTGTCCCGGCCTATGAGCTCCCTCAAAGTCCTTTGAAATAGTCGACTCCATAAGGCTTATAGTCTCTCCGGCTCCATAAATCTCTGAAACCTCTGGCATGAATACATAGTCTACACCTAAATTCTTACAGTAAAGCAAATCTTCTTCTGTTCGATCAGGATACTGCTCAAGGTCCTTAAGATTGTTAAACTGAGTAGGATTCACAAAAATACTAACACAGGTTTGTGTGTTCTCTTTTTTAGAACGCTTTATCAAAGAACCATGCCCTTCATGAAGAGCGCCCATAGTTGCAACAAAACCAACATCCTCTCCAAGAAAGCTCCTTGCCTCAGAAACTGTCTTTAACACTTTCATAAAAATGTATTCTCTTCTTTTGGAAATTTCAGTTCTTTTACTTCAAAGCAGTACTCATTTACAGCCTTCACTGTTTTAGTCATAAAGCTCTCATACTGCTTTACAAACTTTAAACTCATATCGCTTAGACCTAATAGGTCTTGCAACACTAATATTTGTCCGTCTGTTTTAAGACCTGCGCCGATACCTATTGTTGGAACATTTAATTCATTTGTGAGCTTAACAGCAATGTGTGCAGGGACACATTCAAGTACGATTGAGTAACAGCCCAACTCCTCAAGTTTCTTAGCATCTGAGAAAATCTTCTGCTCACTGTCACCATCTCTGCCCTGAACTCTAAACCCCCCAAATGTATTTACAAATTGTGGTGTAAGCCCCACATGTCCCATGACGGGAACACCTGCGTTTACAAGAGACTTTATTTTGTCTTCTACTCCATCAACACCTTCTATTTTAACAGCGTTTGCTCCAGCCCTCATAATCTGTTGAACATCTTCAATGAAATCAGTTTGCCCCTTTTGAGTGCTTAAAAAAGGAATGTCGCCTACTATCAAACCACTGTAGGAAGTTCGAACAGCCCTTACATGGTTTGCAATCATCTCAACTGTAGCACCTATTGTTGAGTCTTCCCCGTAGATAACCATTGCAACAGAGTCACCCACTAGAATTGAATCAATCTCTGTCTTCTCCAATGCTTTTGCAAAAGAGGCGTCATAACATGTCACCATACTTAGTTTTTTATTACCTTTAGAGGCTTTAAACTTCGGTACGTTCATCACGATACCTCCCTATTAAGTTTTCAAATAAATTATTAAGTTCTTTTAAATTCTTATCTTTAGATATTTCAACTTGCTCTTTTTGAAGAGATGATTCACCACGAGTCCACGGGCCTGAAAAACTCTCCTCCCCAAAAGACATCTCTCTTTGGAGTGATTGCAACACAATCCCTTTTAAAACCTTATCAGACAGCCCAACTTCTTGAGTGAATGCCTCACCTAGTCTATTCATCAATAACTGTGTAGAATTGGCTGCCACAGAAATATATGTATGGTACATCTTCTTATTCTCAGGTTTTATATACAGAGTCTTTTTAAAAATCTTTTTAAGAACTTCATCAAGTTTTCCATCTACAACAAATTCAATTTCTGAAAAATCGTATTCACCTTCTTTTGAAAAGCTTTGTACTGGATGTACCCCCAAAGCTTTTTCATTATAGTAGAAACCTGAAAAATGTATGATTTTAACTTCTTCTGGAATTTGTTTGATATATGGTTCGATTTCTAAATCAGGGACGGCTAAAAAAACATATTTGATTTCATTAATTTTAATCTGCTCTGCGATGTCATCGCTCTTAGCGCACAAAGATATTGGCCCTACAAAACACTCTTCAAGATGCTTCTTAAAATGGACTCCTAAGCGCCCAAGCCCAATCAATAAAAAAGATGAGTTTAAACACTCACCTAAATTCATATTTTTCATAAGTACCCGTCCTCTAAGATCAAGTCTTCAAATAAAACTTGCCCCTTTTCAAAAAAATTGCAAGGTTTATGAGTATGGATACTCCCGAAACACCCGTTAAAACGTTCTCACAAGGATTATGGATCCCCGCAGTAATAATCTGTCTAGGTTTTCTTTTCTCAATGGCTTTTGTTTTAAAAACTCTAAAAGGCTATAAACAGCCTCAGCCCCTTCTAATTAAGCCCAGCTCTGTTCAAACACCTGAAGAGATTACAGAGTCTTTATATAAAGCCCTCTATCCTCTAAAACAACGCTCTTACGGTGTTGAACTTGGTAAGCTTGAAAATGATGATGTATCTTCTAAAGTTGCCAGCTCTTTATCTGAGAAGTTCCCAAAATCTACATACAGCTTTAGATTGAACACCTACAAAGTTCTTCTTACCGACAAGCACGATACAAATAAAACTGACTGTAAAAACACAGCTCTTTTTAACTTAAAGAGAAAACCCGAAAGAAAGTGGAAGAAAAAAATATACTTTACTGTTTGCACAGAAGGAACAGAGCATTTTAGTCTCTTTTATTTACTAAAATGATTTGTAGGTACTGCCAAAACCAGATTTCCAAGAAAGATAATTTCTGCAGAAATTGCGCAGAAAGCACTTCCAGAAAAAGACTATCTGTAACAACTTTATTCGAAGGTGTACTTGATAGTATTTTCAGTTTAGACAAAGGATTTTTATTTACAATTTACACTCTATTTAGAGACCCCAACAGACTTATTCGCACGTATTTAAAAGGAGGGAGAAGGTCTTTTGCTTCCCCTGTTAAGCTGTACACAACAATTTTATTTTTTTCTCTTTTAATATTTAGTACTAGTCCAATTTTTAATTTTTCAGAAGAAAATGCTTTTGATAAAGGGTTTCATATTGGCATGACAAATACCAACTCCAAGAGCTTGTCAGATACTACAGAAAATACCAAGGAAGGCACCTCAAAGGACAATGTCACAGTAAAAGTTCGTTCAAAAAAAATAAACAAAGTCTACTCAAAACTGAAATCCAATATGAAATCCATACTCCAGGTTTCCTTTATTATTTGGATACCAATTTCAGCGTTATTTTTTCTTATATATTTTCCTTACAGGAGGTTTACTTATATGGAAAACTTTTCTGTTTCCATGTATTTTTCAGCAGCAGCACTCTTAAGCCTATCTCTATATGAACTCTTCAACACAATTTTTAAGTTCCAAATAGATGACTTCCTAAAGGTTCCTATCTTTGAGCCTGTAATGCTCCTTCTCTATTTTTATCTAGTTTACTCCACCTTTTACAGAAAAAAACGGCTGTTCTTTGTACGCTTTCTAGGGTTTCTATTTTCTAGCCTTACCATCTATTTTGCCAGCATGTTCGGACTCTTATTGGCCTTTCTTTACCCTTATCTAGATATATAAATACGAAAAGTAGCGCAAACACTCACGCTCCTTTAATCGTGAGCCATCTTTCTAATATAAGATCTAAAATAAGTTCTAGGAGACTCCGCTAAGAGGTCTTTTATACTTGGCATATAAATGTCAGAGTATCCTTCAACTTGGTGTGCGAACTGACTCTCTTCAACCCCTGCCCTCATAACAGATCCCCAGTACTGATTGTAGATTTTGGCTCTGGAGCGAATCAAAGGCACAAGCTTTTCATCAAGCAACGAAATTTGTTCTAAGACTTTTTTCTCTTGCTCAGCCTTATCCGTGGATTTCTCTAATCTCCCACCAATAAGCTCATTTAAGAAATACTCTAGTTCAAGCTTTTGATTCATTAAAACTTTTATTTCATTTGTGATAGATAACGCTTTTTGATTCTGCTCAATTTCCTCGCCGAGTTCTTCTATAACAAGGGCGGTTCTCCATCCACAGTTTTTCTTTAACATTAGAATATCACCGTAAACGTGATCACCAACATATAAAATATTATCTCCTAAAATCTTTAATTGCTCTGCAAGTAAATTTGCTGAGCCACCCTGGTATATCCCTGGGACAAGTTCCTGATCCCAGTTCTCCATCATTCCATCTTCTGGATTAATTTTTAAAAGAGGTGAATTAGTGTAAAAGAATCTTGGCTTCATACATAAAGTAAACGTATGTTCAAATAAGTCTTCCCATGTTCCATCTTCTATAAATGGGTCTAGGGCAAATTTTAAAATTTTATCTGTATATGCATAGTCAGAGTTTGTTGCTATAAAAAACTTTGTCCCATGCTTTTTAAACTTTTCTATTCCACGGACAATCTCTTCTGATCTTTTTACATATTTTTCTGGATTTCTTGTGACTTCATCCTTAATTGATCCATCTCTATGAGACTCATCAAGAACGGTGATAAGCTCCTCTGAAAGCTCTGGAAAGTCAGGAAAACTTAAATCAGGCCTTTTTGTTTTAAGGTCGACAATTTGAGAGAATAAACACGCATGAGAAATGGAGAAGTTCGTGTCTACACAATCAAAGTTAGGCTCACCTAAATCAATAAATTTTGAACCAAATTGTTTTTTTTGTGATCTAAAGTCGACTTTAGACAACCCGTGATATGCCTCACGAACCATACCATATCTACTCACTTTAAAAATATTTCCCGTCGCTTTATCAATGACAAGGCCGCGAATAGCCCTATCATAATCAAATTCAAATTTAGCAATTTCTTTAGAATAACCTCTTTTAAGAAGTTTTTCCTTCATACTTTCATAAGATAGTTTTTCAAACTCTCTGCTATGATATTGAACCAATGTGTGGTCCATATCCAAACCAATATGACTGATTTTTTTTAAATTTAGAGTTCTGTTACAAAATATCATATGCACCTCACTTTTAGCATCATAGTAAAATCTGTAAGTTACTACAATCTTTTAGATTTTAGAGTGTCACCTTTGATTATCAAATTGAGATTTTAAAATTCAGTACTAAATATTGGAGAATATACAGCCGATAGCCTAGTTATAAAATGAATAATACGCCAAAAGGGGCCAAAAAATGGAACGTAGAGCTGTTAAAAGAAAACATATTGAGAGTTTGGATGTAGAGCACATCATCAACAATGAAACTTTAAAGAAGATTTGTGTTAAAGGGCAAATTGTCGACACTTCAATAAAAGGCTTCTTATTACTAATTGCACGCGAAGATCTAGTTTCAAATGATCTAAAGGGAAACCTCACTCTTGATGCAATGAAGGGTATGTCCATTTCTCTTTATGTAAATCAAATGGAGCTTGAGCTTGATGGCACAATTGGAATCACAAGACATAAAGGCAAAGGAATCTTTGAAGTTTTAGTTAACTTTTCACCTGACACTCCAAGATACTGGAGAGAATGTCTTATGGACCTTCTCCCTCAACCCGGTGAACTTAGCGATTAAGAAGTAATGAAAAGTTAGGAGCTTCTTCACTTAGAAGCTCTTTACCTATACGACCATTTTAAAAAAGATTCTTAAAGCAACAAACAGTAGTTTAAATACCTAGAGCTTTTTAAATAAAAGCTCATCATCCAAACTTTCCGCCCAGGCCAGCCTATAATCTAGCGGTAAAAACCATGAAATAGCCTCTAATAGTGCCATTTGGTCTTTTTCTTCTGCCTCTTGCAGGTCTTTAAAGTACCATAAAATTTCATAAGCTGTTTTATCACCACCACTAACAAGTGTTAGTTTTGGGTCATTCATCTTATTCATTTCTAAAAAGTTTCTAATAACTGATCTCACCTCTTTAGGCAAAAACCCTTCTGAAATTTCGTGAACATAGGTATCATCTGACTCTACTAGGTCTGCTTGCACTTCGTTTACAAAGTCACCGCGCCATAAAAAGTTCCACACCATTCCATAGTTAAAAACAAAGTCGGGAGCTTTTTTTTCTTTTAGATTTAAAACCAGGCCAACACCAGACTCAAAACACCATTTGAAAAAATCATCCTTGTTTATTTCCGTTCCAGCTTCTGAGGACACGTGCATATAAGAGAACCCGTCAGGCCCTTGAAAAGGCTGATCCTCCACTAAGAATATTGGAAACTCAGCCATTGCATCAAAAAGTTTTTTCTCCCACTTCACATCTCTTTTTGAAATGGGCACTTCACATATAGTTTTTAAATTTTGCATATTCAACTACCTATTGGTTAACGATACTTTTAGCAAGTCCATATACATATCTACCAACTCCTGGGCCCAACCCCTTACTACAGTTGCCAGATACTGGGCCAAGATCCAAGTTTCGACTGTTTAAAACAGCCTGGTTCTCATTATTAAAGAGAATCGAGCTTGAAGCCTCGCCATCAAGACCGTTAACATACATGTCCATCAAGCTGCCTACTTTTGAAGTGCTCACCACAGCTGCATAAACCACTACTTTTTTACTTCCATCACTCATTTTATAAAAAGCAATATACGTTGTAGCCGATTTAATTAAATCTGTAGAAGCTACAATTTTTTGCTCAAATACTTTAACAGGATTGCCTTCTATAACTGAACGCTTAGAAATCCCGTCTAAAGACAGCTCCTTAAAAAGGTTAATATTGTAGATTCTGTATGGGTAGAATAAACCTTCTATGATTCCTTTAGAATTTATATTCAACGCTTTATTAAGTCGCGTACACTGGTAATAGTCGCCTCCAAAATTAAGAAGTGACATATAAATCTCATCATTTGGATGCTCTGAAATTTGGTTTTGCCCCAAATGCACAGGGTTAATAAACCCCTTAGCAACGCTTTTTGTCACTTTAGAATACAAGTGAGGCTGGTCTGCAGCCGATGCTTTTTTTACCATTTCTTCTAACTTTAAACTCTCAAAACTAAAAGCGTCGGGCAGTTTTATCGCTACTTTAGTGTTAAACACAATCTCCCTGTACGGTCTGTAACAGTCTTCTCCTATAAAACAAAACATCTCTTTTTCTAGTGGATCTGTGTCATAGTAGTAATCCGCAAGAGCTTCACCCTCTCCCCCTGGAAAAACTTTTAAAAGCTCATTTTCTTCTAGATCTACACGCTCTTTATCTTGCTCTCCAGACTCATAAGCCTGCTTTATAGGGCTAGGTGAAACATCAAAAGACTTTGAAACTTCTGACTTTTCCCAAGCCGACCAACGATACATACGTCCGTAGAAACTTTCTGATTCAGCTTGTACACTATCAAGGCTATACTCGTCTTGGTGAATAGCCACATCAGCAAAACAATTAGCTGAAAATAACAATACGATTATTAATACTTTGTTCATACTTACACTCTCTTTCTTTATTTCTTTAAAACTAGTTTAAAAAATTATTCTCCATTAAATAAAATGATCTCGCAGATCTAATCTTTCTCAAGTAGGCTGTATAGTCTTTATCCACTCCACATGCATTTACTACATCAGGATGAGTTCCATGGGTATTTTTCCACTCGTTACAATAGGCCCTGTTTTGGTCTCTTAAGTCGGTATAGTATTCTTTGACGCTTTTATGCATTGCCGCGTTTTCAGCTCTTCTACTGGNNAAGAACAACTCTCCTGCAGCCCTTGAGCCCCTGTAGTAATCCCTAACTTGAGATCTCATCTCCTCATTTGAAGAAAAATACTCTTTAGTAGACGGGATAGTTCTGCTGCTTCCTGTATAAAGATTAAAATCAGATTGAAACGTATTACTAATTCTAAACCCTGTTGATGGCTCAATGTTAGCAACCACAGCACCTACAACATCATTTGAGAATTCATTTGATAGTTTATCAGGGTACGTCTGATAGTAGTTTTCCATAAAATCTTTAAAGATAGGAAGAGCAACCTTACCACCTTCAGATTTTGACCCTAGTGATTTGTTATCAACATTTCCAACCCATACAGCTACAGTGATGTCCTTGTTAAACCCTACAAACCACGCATCTTTATTGCCCTTCGTTGTTCCCGTTTTACCAGCAATAACTTTGGACCATTTAGCAATTGAAGCCGCCGTTCCTCTTTGCACAACACCTTGAAGCATTGTTCTAAGCCTAAACAAATTAAATAACTCGTTTTGGTAACGTGGGTCTGCTTCCTTAACAGCGCTTGCAATCGTTGCATCAATTACATTTTTTTGCTCATAAGGCTGTGCTGTCGCACCTCTTCTACTCACGCTGTTGATTGTATAAGGAGTTGTATAAATCCCCTTATTTGCAAAAGCCGCATATGCTCCCGCCATTTCAACCACTGTTGTCTCCTCAGCGCCCAATAATGCCGGGTAACAAGCGTAATCCAAATTAGAGTATAAACCGTATTGCTGCATCAACCCTAAGACCCTATCCATACCAAACCCTAAAGTATCAGGGCTATCTTGTGGATCTTCATAATCCTGTATCCCTAACGCTCTCGCGAACGCGCGAACAGTAATTTTATTTTTAGATTTTTCAAGACCTCTTCTTAAACTATAAGCTGATGCCTCATTGCTATATCCTCTAGGAGTCCACTTATCGCAAACTCTTTCTCCATTAAAAATTCTTCTGGGTAGAGAAATGGCCTCATTAGAAATTGATGCCGATGGAGAAACTCCATTTTGCATTGCAAACAAATATGTAAACGGTTTCACGGTAGAGCCGGGGCGTCTAAAAGCACTAAAGGCTCTATTGCCCGCAGCCCCTTTATACCTTTTACCAGCACCGATACTAAAGCCTCCAGATGTAGCCAAAACTTCACCCGTTAAATTATCAAGTACAACAATACCACCTTGAGCCTTGGTAAAAGAAGCAATTCTATAATACGTGTTGCCCTTACTTGTTTTAAATGGCTGAAGCATCACAGTATCCCACACTTCAAGATTCCTTTTGCTACCCTCCACAACCTTTCTAAGTTTTCCATTTCTATCACTAGGCTGACGGTTTACTTGTGAACCATCGCTTAACCCAATTTTTGTATTACTTAGAATCACACCTATTCTAAACTGTTTCGTATCTACTGCAGATGATTTTATTTTTTCTAAAACTTCAGGGAAAGCCTGCAAGTTACTTATACCTCTTTCAGCAGCAAGCGCTTCAACACTTTCTTTAATATTGGGAAGCCTGTCTTCATCGGGCTTAATCGTTAAAATCCCTTTTTCTCTTTCATACTTTAAAAGACCACGCTGTAAAGCTTCAACAGCCCACTTTTGATACTCGTGATTAATAGGGACTGTAATATCAAATCCTAAATGAATATTCTGCTTTTTAGATCTAAGCCATCCCTTTAACTGCTTTTCAACAGCACTTACATAAAAGTGAGCATAGTTTTCTTGCTCTGATTTCTCCGCATAAGGAATAAACTCAAGTGGCAGCTTTTTTGTATCACTTCTTTCTGTTCTACTTATGTATTTCTCTGAACGCATTTGAGTCAGCACAAGATTTCTTCTTTTTACTGCCCCCTCATAGTTTTTTTCTGGATCCAATCCGTTTGGAGACTTTGGAAGGCCGGCTAAAAATGCAATTTCAGAAAGATTTAAGTCGTTGATATTTTTATTAAAATAAACTTGAGCCGCCATCACAATGCCTTGTGTGTTTCGACCAAAATCAATTGTATTCAGATATAGATTTAAGATTTCATCTTTCGTTAAAGCCTCTTCAATTCTATAAGATAAAATATACTCTTTAAGCTTTCTGATTAATGATCTTTTACCTTGAGAGTGCTCTCTAAAAACATCCTCATAAAGCAAAAGGTTCTTTGCTAGCTGCATTGTAATTGTACTCGCACCCTGAACATTACCAGATCCTGAGTTGGTCATAGCTCTTATGATACCACCAAAATCAACACCTTTATGTCCTTTATAACCAGGGCTGCCTTCAGCCTCAAAATTCCAAAACCTTGAATCCTCAATAGCAACAACAGCCTGCTTAATTTTTATAGGAATTATTCCTCCCTCAGGAAGACGTCTTCGGTTTCGTTTCACAACTTGTTTGTCTGCATTTATCTCTGTTTTACTATACTCACCAATGATAGCACCGGTGCTGTCTTTAACAAAACTTACCTCAGGCAATTTAGGAAGATCCGCTAAAGAGTTAATCTTTTGTAAAGTTCTGTGCATTCTGTGGTAGTAAAAAGCCCCATGCCTGATCTTCACCTTTGCCAGGTCAGATAAAGGAACTGAGTGGTCACAGATAAGCTTAACCAAGTCTGTAGCCTTTTCTATACTGATCTCCTGCTCTTCAGGAAGAAGCCTGCTTTGGATTCTTTGTATTGGATCCTGCATCAACACACCAACCCCATCGGCTGGCTGCTCTAAAAGGGCTTCTTTTCTTTGCTGCTCAATTGCCTGCTCAATCATCTGGTAGGGCAGACCTCCCCTTGCAAGAAAACAGGTGGATCGTAAGTACTGAGCAGCCTTAAGCGGCTCAAGGCTTAGCTTCATAATTTCATTAGGGTGCATTGGCTTAAAGGTTTTATAGATCTCTTTTTCCCACTCAGGAACGACCTCACCTTGGGCTTCACGCTCTGATAGCATCTTTTGAGCTTGCTCTGCAGAGTAGGGCTCAATAAACTGGCTTAAAGCCATGAAGACTGCAATGATATACTGACCCGTTAAACTTAAGATAACACACCTCTTTTTTGAACTCTGCGAACTCTTCAATTTACCTTAGGTTTTAAGGTTTGAGGGTAAAATCATCACTTTTTGTATTTTAGAAATGACTGTTAAGTTCTTTGACAGCTCAGCTGCCTCCAATCACCCTCTCAGTAGGACCAGGACTCTTAAAATCTATTGTCTTCAGTGTGTGCCCCTTGTAATAATATTCGTGAATTGAAGGAGGCCTTATGTTTGATAAAGAAGTTGAGTTTACGGATGAACTTTGGGTTAAGTCTGAAGAAGGCGTTTTAATTGTAGGCGTTAAGCAAGACGTTTTTGACGATGTGAACGAGATTTGGGGGGTTGACCTTCCTGAAGAAGGCGGCGAAGTCACTCCTGAAGAAATTTGCGGTGAAGTGGAAACTGACCAAGGGCCCGTTAACATATACTCACCACTTGAGGGTGAAGTTCTTGAGGTAAATGCTGCAATAGTTGATGACCCAGAAATCTTATCTGACGACAGTACAGAAGAAGGCTGGCTTTTAAAGATTCAGCCCCATGATAGAGATGACCTTGAAAACTTTATGAATGGTACTGAGGACGAGGATTCCGACGAGGGTTAAATCCTCGCATCCAATTAAAGAAGCGCAGTTTTTTTGCGCCCTTTTTTTTAAAATCTACTTTAATTGTAGGTTGTAAAAACCCTGTAAGAAGTCTTCAGCATTTCCTTCAACATCTTCCCACCAAGCAGGGTCATCAAAGTCTTCATTAAACGGTCTCCATCTACCATCTTTTTGCCTAACACTCCTGTCCATATCAAGGACTGATTCAAAATCTAAACCCTCTTCAGCAATGCGTAGTACACCTGATCGACTGCTGTTTTTAAAGCGCAGGATGTATTTATAGTGACTCTCTAATCTAAAATCAAAAGGCCCCAAACGATCCATTATACTTTCTGGGTTAATTAAACTTGCAAGATAAAATGACTGATAACCTGTTCTTAGGCTGTGCCACACCACCTTGTTCGCCTCACATGCGTTTTGAACAGAGTTGTTATATTGCAAAGTTTCTTCAAAAAATGAGCAGTACTCTTGTACAACTCGAACATTAAAGTCTGACAACTTCCAAACATCATACGCCTCACCTAATAAAGAATAGTATGCTGTAGAGTATGAGTCTAACTTATCTGAGTTGTTGATCATAAAGAAAAGACTTGAGATCTCTGCAGCCTGCATAACATAGGCATTCTTAATGTTTTCAGACGCAATAGAATAAGAGATTACTCTTCCTATAGAATCATGCTGCGGGGCAAATTCATCTTCTATTGTTTGAGGCAGACTTACATCAAAATACTTGCCAGCCTCTCTAATTTCAGACCTCATTTCAGACATTGCTGAACCAATTTTTCTGCCCAATTGTCTATTGCTTATAGAAGCCTTGTTCCCATACCACTTTAAAAAGTCTGGAGCCGCCGTTGTTAAAATAAACTTATTAATAGAAAGCTTTAGTGACTGAAGCTCCCTTGGCCCAATACCGCCTGTTTTAAAATTAGCAATCTCATTAAATTTTTGAATCTCTCCATCAATCCACTCTAAATTAGCTCTACCCTCATAGGCTTTTTCTCCAAGTAACGCCGTCGCTCCAGTCATACTATGAAATGCCGCTTTAGCCTCTTCTTCAGTCGAAGCATCTATAACACCTCCACAATCTTGGCACTGGTCTCTAACAACATTCACCACCCTCGAGGCTTGAGACCTTGCGATTCTTAAGTTTCTAAGATGTGCTTCAGGGTTATTCAGTTTTCTGATGTCTGAATCAAATTTTGACATGATACACACAGCACTTTCAAAAAACTGCCTTTTTTCAAACGGGTCAAAATCTATATTTCTCGCTCTTTCAGAATAATTCTGAAGACCCTGAACAACTCCATAAATAGTGCTTACACCAACTTGAAGAGGCACACCGTAAGGACCTGCAACTTTTGAGATTAAGTTTGTTGCTTCATATGCTGCTTTAGTTAGCTGCTCAATTCCATCAAGCTGATCTTCTTCATCCATACTGCAGCGATCAGTCCCCGTCAGAGTTTCCCACCAACTTAACTCACCATTAGCAGCCGCGCCAATTAATGAAACCAACACTCCAACTTCTTCTGTAACTGAGCCTGCATACTCTTGAATCTTTTTTGCGTTATCAGCACTTAAAGCCTGACCTTCATTACTTGAAACAAGAGAAAGTATTTCTCCTCTTTTGTCAGCCCCGATTAACCCCGTAAGCTTATCAAAATTTACAGCAATTTCTTGGCACTTTAATTCTTCTTTTAGTTTCTTTTGAAAATCTTGAAGCTCTTTTAAAACCTTATTGTACTCAGGGTGAGTTTCTGGACACGAATACTCCCCAGCAAATGACCACGAACTAAATGTTAATAATATAATTGATACGAATATTGATTTCACTCATCCCCCCCCGAAGATTCCTCTGAGGAGATTTTTAGCATAAACACGCCTTTCTGGCAGTTCACGAGGGCAAGCTATGAAATTTTTACATATTTTCTAACTTCTTAATATTAAACTCCTTACCGTCATACGTAACTAAAGACGGTGATTTGTCTAAAACTGTAGCTAAGCAAACTGGCTTTCTCCAAAGTGCCTGAACACGTTGCAAAGTCTCGTTCATATAATCTGGCTGCAGCTCAATCCCTTCAAACATGTGGGTTAAAAGCAACTCACCTCTATTTTCAAAATTAGAGTCCACCGCCTGAATGATGGGCTGACCAAAATTTGTTAACTGAAAAAGAAGTTTTGCTTTGATTGCTGCAAAGTCTTTTGTGTCCACTTCAAACACTTTTTTCTGTTCATTATACTTATAAACAAAAAACTTATTCTCAACGCAGAACTCTTCTGTAAGAAAATGATCAATGAACATCACATCATTAAAGTCTCTTCTCACTTCAAAAATTTTTTCCTTACCTAGTCCTAAATTTTTGTCCCAGTTAGCTTTTTCAACAAGATTATCACATTCCAACCAGTCTAAACCAAACTGACCCTTGTTCCATCTTTTCTCAATGTCTCTAAAAAGTTCTATTCCAATCTTATATGGATTAAAACCGTTTGGGCTCATTGCCATAGTTCCACTATGCGTATCACAAAAACAAACAATCTCGCTGTCTGTACAGATATGCTCCGTCATCATCTTTGCATGCCAATAAGAAGCCCACCCCTCATTCATGATCTTTGTCATTCCTTGAGGAGCAAAATAATAAGCCTCATCCCTTAAAATACTTAAAACATCTTGCTCCCAGTCTTCTAAGGGGGCATTTGAAATTAAAAACTTTAAAATATCTTTTTCCGAGTGATAAACTTTTCCCTCAGGAGCTTGAGGAGTAAAGGGCTCACTGTCAGGCTCCCCCTTCATGCTTCTCATATAGCTTTCCATATACGCTTTCTTCTCAAACCCTGCAGCTTGAACAAGCTCAACTTTATCTCTAATAAGATCAATTTTTTCTTCCGCATAAGGAGCGTGACGATCAATTAAGTTGTCTAAAGACAAACAGGTATCAATAAATTTTTCTACTTTGTTGATACCATATTTATCAATGTACCTTCTAATTCGCGTAGCATGGTTGGCCATCTGATCCATCATTTTACGATTTGTTTTTGAAAACCATTTGTTATTCTTAAAAAAATCACAATGCCCATAAACATGGGCCATAACTAACTTTTGATCTAAAAAAGAATTTCCCTCTAACAGATACGCATAGCAAGGGTCATTGTTGATCACCAATTCATAGATTTTTGAAAGGCCGTACTCATAACTTTTAGATAAAGAGTCATAGTCCATTCCAAATTTCCAGTGAGGGTACCTAACTGGAAAACCACCGTAGGCAGCGATTTGATTCATCTCTTTGTAATCAACCATCTCAAAAACAGTTTCAAAAAAATCAAGACCCAAGTCTTTTGCAAGCTTCTCAATTCGTATCTGTTCTTCCTGCAACTCTTTTGATAAACTATTCAACTACTGTCCTTTTCCTAAAAAATCCTTAATCGACTTCACTATTTCACTCTTGTCCTTAATCGGGCTACAAACTACAACTTCGTTATCTTTAAAGTCTTCCTTGATGTCTTTTATAAACTGACCGCTTCCATATTTACTCTCAACCTGTCCATACCCAAAGAGATTTGCTTTTTCACTAAACTCTTTTTTTATAATATCCTTACAAAGAACGGTGTCATCGTTACTCCAGTTGTCCCCATCACTAAAATGAAACAGGTAAATATTCCAGTTGTCTCCTGAATAGTCTTTATCAATAATTTCAACAGCTTTTTTATATGCTGAAGATATTAACGTTCCACCAGACAAACTGGTTTTAAAAAACGTTTCCTCATCCACTTCTTTTGCCGCAGCATCATGAATGATAAATCTAGCCTCAAGGCCTTTATAGTTATGCTTAAGCCACATATTGATCCAAAAGCTTTCCATTCTTACAATTTTCTTTTGCTCTTCACCCATAGACCCTGAAACATCCATCATATAGATCACAACTGCATTTGTTGCTGGCTTTGGAACTTTCTTTGGCGCCTTATATCTAAAGTCCGCCTTTACAGGAATAACTATTGGGTTTTCAGGATCATATGTCCCATTAGAAATAGATCTTTTTAACGCCTCTTTATATGTTTTCTTAAAGTGATGAAGACCTTTAGGTCCTTGATCTGAAACGTTTGTATATCTGTTTTCAAAGGACTCAATTTTTCTAGCGCCCTTTGGCTTAATCCTTGGCAGCTCAAGTTCTTTACCTAAAAGCTCTGCAAGATCTTCAATTTCAAGGTCTACTTCAATGTTATGCTCACCTGCAGCATCCCCTGCCTCTTGCCCTTGGCCAGGAGCTTTTTCGCCTTCTTGCCCCTCACCTTGGCCAACACCACCAGACTCTTTAGGGCCGTAAACAAACTTAGGGATTTTAATTTTAGAAACAGGAATCTTAACAAAATCTTTTTCAGACTTTCCCACCATCTCTTCATGGGTGATGTATTTTTTAAAATCCTCTTTAATTCGACCCTTTACGATTTCATTAAATCTTTTATGGTCTTCTTCTATTCCCATTAAGACCTATCCTTCACATCACCTCTTGCAAATATACTTGCCACATAATGGAGAACATCTGTTGCAGAAATCTCGTCATAGCCAAAGTCCTTAATCAGTCTCGTTTTAACAATATTGATTTTTTCTTGAGTGTCAGAATCTGTCGTTGAAGTCACAAGAGACGTTAACTTTATACTGTCTTTTTGATCTTCAAAAAGTTTTAGCTCTAAAGCCTTATGTAGACGATCATTAGATTTATAGTCAAACTTTCTGCCATCTAAAGAGATTGCACCAATGTAGTTCATGATCTCTCTTCTAAAATCTTCTTTCCTTGATTCAGGAATATCAATTTTTTCTTCAATAGACCTCATTAGTCTTTCATCAGGGTTTTCATCTTGCCCTGTAAAGGGATTCTTCACTCTTTCTTTTTGAGTGTAAGCCTTCACATTATCGATATAGTTCCCGCAAAGCCTTGATAATGCACTCTCATCAGCACTAATAGCTCTTTGGACTTCACCTTTTATGATTTCTTCATACTCTTGCTTAACAATACTAAGTAATTCTCTATACTCAGCTTTTATCTCCTCATTTGAAATTAAAGAGTGGTTCTTAAGCCCTGATTCAAGTTCATTCATAACCATGAATGGATTCACTGAACCTTTGTTAGACTGCTGCGCAAAAATAATAGCGTTAGATATTTTTTCTTGAATATATCTTGGACTGATCCCTTGAAGACCCTCTCTCAAAGTTTCTTTTCTCAATTCACGAATGTTGTCCTCTGTGTAGTTTGGAAGACTTTTTCCATCATAGAGCTTCATCTTTTGAAGTCTGTTTAAATTTGCCTTCTTTGGCTTCTCAAGCCTTGTCATAATTGCCCACATAGCAGCAACCTCAATTGTATGAGGCGCTATACTCACTTCTCTTAAAACACGGCTGTTAAAATCTTTCGTATAAATAGCAGTTTCATGCTTAAGCTTCGTGATATATGGAATATCAATCTTAACAGTTCTATCCCTTAAAGCCTCCATAAACTCATTATCCTGAAGCCTCTTGTACTCAGGCTCATTGGTGTGCCCTATGATAACCTCATCAATATGAGTTTGAGCAAATTTCTTTGGCTTAATCATATGCTCCTGTGAGGCACCCAAAAGATCATACAAGAAAGCCACATCAAGTTTTAAGACTTCAACAAATTCAATGATTCCTCTATTTGCAACATTAAACTCTCCATCAAAATTAAACGCCCTTGGGTCAGAGTCTGATCCATACTGGGCAATCTTTCTATAGTTTATATCACCTGTAAGCTCTGTACTGTCTTGGTTTTTTTCATCTTTTGGCTGAAACGTTCCAATTCCAATTCTATCAGCTTCACTTAGAATCATGCGCTTCACTCTCACATGCTCTAATATTCTTTCAATATTACCATTATACTTCTCACTTAATTTTTGAAAAATAAATCTTGATGGAGGACAGATATCCCCTTTAACATTTATTCTAAAGCCTCCGTCAGCACCTTTGTTTAACTGAGCTTGTATTTCTTCTCTATAATCCTTTGGAAACAAAAGTAGAGGCTCTTCATTCATTGGACTTGGAAAAACGCTCACACCCTTACCAAAAATTTCTTCATTCTCTCCACTTGGATCAATCCATTCAAATGTATAAAGTTGCCCTTGTGGCGTTTTAGAGTAAGCCTCAACCCCTTTTTTAATTCTTCTACATATTGTTGACTTTGCACTTCCCACAGGACCGTGTAATAGAATCACACGCTTTTCAGTCCCGTAGCCTAATGCCGCAGACTTTAAAACATTCACAAGTTTCATCAAAGGAATATCTAACCCGAAAACCGCATCCTGACCGCCATTTACCTCATCATCAAAAAAGTTGTAGTGGATGACTTGTTTCTTCACATCTATGTATTCTTTAGTTCCATGCTCTATGATGAGATCAAACAACCTTTGGTATGCATTTCTTGTGATCTTAGGGTCTTCTTTTACCTTATTAAGGTAGTCCGCCATAGTACCCGACCATGTAAGGTCCTGATCTTTTGTTCTATCACTTACTGCTGAAATTATCGATCTAAGGTCTATTTTATTATCGCTCATGCTTAAACGCCCCCCACATCTATTATCCAGGGGATTTAATTAAATAACAAATAAACTTAGACTTATCTGGTGCAATATTTTTTTATACTAAAAAAAACTTTTTGTTAGAGCTTAAAAAGCCTCTCATCGTAGTCTGGATAAGGCTTATAAGACTTTACCTTAAACCGAAGTTTTGCTCTTACATGTTCTAAAGCAACCTCCGTTCCTTTTTGAGTCATCTGACCAGACCAGTGCACACGCATTTGATGTGCGCCACTCATACACTCTTTAAGCGCCAACCCTTTTTCATCTACAGCACAACTCCAGTGCTTATCTTCAAACCCTGATTGAGTGAACAAAGAAAATAAGTCTTTAGGGTTAACATCCACCTTAATTAAACTCTTCACTTTATCACTGTTAAGAGGACCCTTGTAACCCTCTCCCTGTATCATGTCTAAGGACATCTGGTCGCCATTAATGATTAATGTTCCCACTGTTACAAATCCAAAAGGATCAAAAACATCCATTCTAAGTTTATCTTCACCGTAAATATAAACTTTTGTTTTTCCCGGATAGTTTTTATTTCTTCGTACATCAAAGTATTTCGTACCCAGCACCCAGCTATGTAAAGCCATTTGCCCTCCATCTCTTGTTTGAAATCTTTTTGCTAACTGTTGGCAGCCGCTACTTAGAAGCAGGCTCGTCACTAGTAAAAGTAGAACTGATGCTTCTTTTAGGTTTTTGATTCTTAGATCGAATTTGAGCAATTTTACCTCCGACACGATCTTGATTTTCGCCTTTATACAGCTCACTGGCAAGCGCATAAAGCCTAACAGCCTCTTTAATGTTTTGAGTTTGCACATAAACATCTGCCAGATGCTCTAAAATCTCCGGCTCATCCGGGACGAGTCTAACCGCTTCCCTTAAAATTGCAGCAGCCTCTTTAAGGTCTCCTTTTTTAAAAAGAATATACCCATAAGTATCCAGGTAATGGCCATTTCTTGGCTCTATTGAAACAGCTCTTAGTGAGAGCTTTTCAGCCTGCGCCACACTTAACTCTCTTGTGATCAAGTGATAAGCTTTAAAGTTTAAGGCTTGTGCATAGCGGTCATCCTTAAGAAGAATGCTATCAATAAGCCTTAAAGCTCTAGGCTCACTACCTTCCTCATAATAAATCTGACTTAAAAAATATTCCATTTTACGAGATGTTATTTTTTTGTTTCTCACTATAGATTCTAATTTTTTCTTAGCTTTTAATTTATCCCCATCATTCCAAAGCACGTAAGAGTACACAGATAGGCAGTCACTTTTCTTTATGCTCTTTTTACAGGTCTTATTCAGACTTCGAGAGGCTTTTTTAAAACCAACTCTTTTTTTCTCCAGGTCATATTTTTTAAAGAAAGTTTTTTCTCCAATTTTATCAGAGTTCAAAACTGATGAAATGTAACGAAAAGCTTCGCCTTCATTTTTTTGCATCTTTAACAAGTTCGTGTAATTTAAAATGTCCTGCTCACTCGCCTCATCATAGTTAACAAGTATCTTCATTCTTTCTAAGGCACGCTCATAGTCTTTGTTTTGAGCCATTAACACCGCCGCTTTTCTTTTGATCTTAATGTCTGTAGGATTTACCCGCTCCATACTTTCAACAACAGAGATCGCTTCTTGAGTGTCCCCGCCTCGAACATGCCAGTCTATGAGCTGTTCAGCCAGCTCTTTATTGCTTCTAAACTTTTCCTTTGCCAAGTACTTCGTCAAAATTCTAGCGGCCTTTTTTTTCTCTCCAACGTCATACGTTTCTCGTGCAAGCTCTAACGCACACTCTTTAGTTGCCGCTTTTACTTTAAGACACTTTTTAAACTGTGTGCGGGCCTTAGATTGAAAGCCTGTCATCTGCATTAGCTTTCCCATATACAAGTGACCTAAGTGCTTTGCATCTTTTGACTTTCGAATGAGAAATTCAAAACTGTCCCAAGCCTCTTTAGCGTCTGCAAGCTCCAGCGCCAACAGGCCTCGGTATATCCAGTAATTGCTCTCCTTAGGGTTGATCTTAATGAGTCTTGAATAAAGATTATACGCATCATCTTTTAAACGAATGCTATATAAAAACTGTGCAACTTCTTTAAGGACATTTTCATTTTCTGGAAACTCATTAGCAAGCTCAACGTACCTTCTGTATGCATCCTCAACTTTTCCAAGCTCACCCTCAACTCTAGAAAGCATCAATCTAAACTCTAAAGCATCTTCACCAGAGGATCTTTCTACCCCCTGAATTAAGACCTCCTCAGCTTTCTCCATGTTTTCTGAAAAGATATAAAGCTGGGCTGTTAAAAATATTTGGTCCCGATGCTCTCTTGTGAGTTCTTCCTGAGTGCCTTCTAATGCTGACATTGATCGAGAAGGGGCTGTAACACAGCCTGCCAATAGTGATAAAATCAATATTATTAGATATATCTTCACCCATTCTCCCCAAAGAACGGATCGGCTCTTTGAGGAGAAAGATTTACCGCCCCTCCGCCTACAAAAGCCCAGATTTAAGGCTGTTAATGGCATTTTTGCTCGGATTTAAGACTCTTTAATGATTATTCATGCCTATATTCTTGACACGTTTTGGCAAACAGACTTAAGGTCCTGCCATGACAATACGTATAAAACCTCAGTTATGAGGCCTTTAAACAACAGTCATATTAAAGGGAGGACTTTTAGTGAATCACGAACAAGACCAAAGACTTATGATGAATCCACCTGCCAGCAGAGCAAAGATCGTAAAGCGCTATCAAAACAGGAAACTCTATGACACTCAGCAGAGCTGTTATGTTACTTTAGACGACATTGCAAAAATGATCCGTGCTGATGAACAGGTTATCGTTATTGATAATAAAACCAAAAATGACATTACTGCTGCAACTTTAACTCAAATCATATTTGAAGCTGAAAAGAAGGCTGCTCAATATGCTCCCTTAAAAACTTTAAGAGAAGTTATTCAGCACAAAAATGGTAGCATTTCAGCATACCTTGCAAAACTTGGCGCTTTTCCAATGGAAGAGTATGAAAACCAGAAACCTCAACGTGTTGACCTGCCTCAAAACAACAGTGGCAGCACTAGACGTGGAGAGGACAGCTTTGAAACAATGAAGCAAACTCTTGAAAAGCGTGTTGCTTCAGCAGCCGTTTCAATGGGTGTTGGTTCAAGTTTAGACCCTGATTCAGAGTCTTACATTGAAATACTTCCAAACTTGCCGAATCCAAATAATAGGAACTTCGAACCCTCAAAGTAAACCCTCTTTCGGTTAAGAAGTTTTATATTTTGCAAAAAGAGCTTTATGTCAAAAAGCTCTTTTTTTTTACCCTCTATTGAAAACAGTATCGAGGCCTATAACCATTTACGAAACCACATCTCTTATGAGCAAGAAGAGATTTGGGTCATCTGCCTAAACAACTTAAAAAAGCCTCTTAGTACCAAGAAAATATTTATCGGCTCAGTTGATCAAAGCCTCATCCATCCACGAGAAATTTTAAGAGAAGTCATTCTTTCAAAAAGCAGCTCATACATTCTTTGCCACAGTCACCCCAGTGGAGCCCCTCACCCCTCAAAAGAAGACATAGAGATCACTAATGTTTTTTTAAAGATTTCAACTATTCTAAGAATTCCTCTAGATGACCACATCATCTATGCTAAAGACTCTTATTTTTCTTTTTTGGATTCTAATCTTTTATAGTTTCTTTGCTGAGGTCACTTCAAGATCATCGTTTATTTCAATTGCCCAGCCTTGCTGGCGAGCCTTTTCAATTAACTGCTCTTTATACTCATGAAGCACTCTTTCTTTTTCCGATAAAGTTCTATCTTCAGAATCTAACAACACCCTCACTCTTTCAGAGGCATTTTGAGGAGCAACCTCTGTAACGTCTGGAACCTGTCTTTCATAAACATCTAGCTCATATTTAGACTCCACATTATCAAAATCCTCTTCAAGAATTTCATCCATATCTACTCGGCCCGTTTCAGCAATCTTACTTTTAAAAATCCTGTTTTTGGTTTGAAGCTTTTGAATCTTCTCATTTACTTTTTTGTTTATTTTTCTCTCTAAATATTCTACCGAGACTTGTTTTTTTACCTCTGGTTTTTTAAGTGCTGAAAATAAAAAGAACGCCCCAAAAAATATTAGGGTTGAAAAAATTACAATAAATATGAGGTCTTTAGCGCCAACTCTCTGATTCATAGATCTTATATCGGAAGCTAGACCTTCCTACATAAAGCGTCTCACCTTGAAGCAAAATACAGCCCCTTCTTCCCCTGTATTCTTTAAGACAAGCTCTGCCCCCATCTCTTTTGCTAAATTACGAGAAAGAGCCAAGCCAAGTCCAGCCCCTCCCGTGTTCTTCTTTGTTGTATAAAAAGGCTCAAAAACTTTACCCATAACTTCCATAGGGATTCCGCCAGCCCAGTCCCTTACAGCTATAACAAAGTTATCTCCTTCAACATAAAAAGACACCAACACTTTTTTAAGTTTCTCACCCTCTTGATATGCTTGCTGAGCATTAACAATAAGATTTTTTATAATCTGAAAAGACCGGTCTAAATCTGTTTCAATTTCAATTTCTTTAATCTCTTGAGGGAAACTTATTTCAACGCTTTCAAACTCGTCTTCAACTCTACTCTTCAGCTCTACAATTTTATGCCAAGCAATTGAGAACTCTCTTTTAGAAGAGAACACCCTAAGGTCTGAGACTATTTTTTTAATTCTTTCATAACCTGATTGCGCAGAAGAAACTGCATCTTTAAAGTCCTCAAAGTCTATCTTGTCAGATTCTTTAAGTTCATCTCTTAAATACTCAAGGTTACCACCTAAATAAGACAATGAATTATTCAACTCATGGGCAACACTAGCGACAAGCCTGGACATATCATCCACCCTGCCCTGCTCGCTTTTTTCAACATCACTACTAAGCTCTGAAATTTTTTCTTCTAATTTTTTTGCTATTAAACTAATTTCAAAGACTGAAGTCTCTGCCCCAAGTTCCCCCTCACCGCGCACAATAAACTTGCTGATTCCCTCTAAAGGTTTAAACACCTGCTTATAGTACGACACATAAAAAACCAAAACCAAAAAAATGATCAGCAACACAAAGTAAAGTAAATATTTTTTATAAAAACTTTGAAAAACCACCTCTTTTAAGTTTTTCTTTGCCATGAAGAAAGTGACCCCTGGAACCAGGTCCACTCTAAAAACATCGAAAACTCTTCCTCTTAAGGAAAGTTCAAAAGCGCCCGCCCCCTTAGCAAAAACCTTCTTCGGAATTTTTGATGCTGCTTGAACCCCTGGTGTTGTATAAACCACTCCTTGATGCGATCTAACAATCAACTCTTCTGAAGCCCCGTCTTTTAAAAAAAACTCATACGGGATTTCTTTTTTTTCAATCAAATACCCTTGAGGGATGTAGTTTTGATCAATAATTTTTCTTTGAATTGAAATCGACAAACCTTTTTCACTTGCCACGTAATGCGTCTGCTCATACCCAAGGTTAAGTTTGGCCCGCCTTTCCTCTGAAATCACGGCCCTGTCTGCTGATGCCACACCAGACTCTAAATCAATAAGCTCTCCAGCGTTATTGTAGAGCTGAATACTTTCAATCTTTAAAAGGCTCTTCCAATTCCCTATAAATCGATTAACTCTTTCAAAGTCTTTGTTTTGAAGAAGGCCTATGAATTCAGGAGAACTCACATGCAAGGCCAATGTATTCTTCATCCGCTCTTGTTCTTCAGAGAGTGTAAGCTTTGCCACATGCGCAGCATATCTTAGGTCTTTTAAACTTGATCTTGTGATGTGCTCTGAGAAAAAAAGATTTAATATGATGTATAAAAAGACCAGAAACGAAACAATAAAAATAGACATCCATAAAAGAGCAAAAGATCTTAAAGAATATTTATTCAATTCGAAACCCCACTTAAAAGAATGTTTAAAACATAATAGCCCGAGACAGAGAAGATAATTGTCAACAGTATGAAGAGTGCAAGGTTGAGCCCTTTTTGAAGCCCACTTCTCTTACCCATATTTTCATAATCAATGTCTTTAACTTCTAAGCTGATCCCCCGAAGCTTACCCAAGTACTCAAGTCCTAAAAGAACGCCTCCGATTTCATACTTGGCCTCAGGGACTTCTTCTGCCATTTCTTTCATTTTTAAACGATCAGCTTCAGACAGTTCTTTTTGTGAAAATTCATATAATTTATTTTCATAAAAAAATGATGAAATCTTTTTATTAGGCTTAATTGGCTTGTCGTTCATACCCACCATTAGATGTTCACCGCCGTTTGACTGTTCACCAGTAAAGCTCCAAGCTCTCTAAGCCCCTCATTATACCGAGAGTAAAGGCTTCCCTTTGAAATTTGAAGTGCTTGGCAGAGGTCCTCATCTGAAATCTCGCCAATCCATTTATATAAGACTGCTAAAAAAGCATCTCTATGGCAATTGGTCTTAAACTCTCTCCAATAACTTAGATCAACCCCTGCAGGAAAAACAAAAGACCCATCTGTTAAATGAACCATTGTTGCCATTTTATCTTTTCTTCGAAGAAGAAGCTTATGAACAGCCTCTAGCAAAAGTTCCTTGTTCTCAATTTTAGCAAGCTTCTTAGCCCCTTCAATAGCAAAAGATTCTTCAAGAGTACCAAAAAAAATAATTTTTGCAGCCAGCTCGAAGTTTTCTTTTTCTTTCACTTAGATCCTACTAATCAATGGTTAGCTTTAAAAATTCTGGCTCATCAAGAGTTCTACCTGATCCCATCACAACACATGTTAATGGATCTTCAGCTATTGCAACAGGAAGCCCTGTTCTCTCTCTTAACAACACATCCAAATTAGAAAGTAGAGCTCCACCACCTGTTAAAACTATTCCGTTATCAACTATATCAGCCGCCAACTCTGGAGGAGTTTTTTCAAGAGCTGTTCTAACAGCATCAACAACTTCTGATAAAGGGTCCATTAGAGCATCGTTAACTTGTGCCGCTGTGATCTCAACTGTTTTAGGAGCACCAGCAACAAGATCTCTACCTTTGATCTCCATTGATTTGTCTTCATCAGTTGTATAAGCATTACCAATTTTCATTTTAATGTTCTCAGCCGTTCTCTCACCAATAAGAAGGTTAAACTGTCTTCTTACATAGTTAACGATAGCCTCATCAAATTTATCACCGGCAACTTTAATAGACTTACAGTAAACAATTCCACCAAGAGAAATTACAGCAACACCTGTAGTACCACCACCGATATCAACAACCATACTTCCTGTTGGCTCAGTGATTGGAAGACCTGCACCAATTGCCGCAGCCATCGGCTCTTCAATTAAGTATACACTTCTTGCCCCTGCAGATTGAGCAGACTCTTTAACGGCTCTTTTCTCAACTTCTGTAATTCCATAAGGAACACAGATTACAATTCTAGGTCTAATGAATGAGCGCTTCTGGCCCATAGATTTATCAATGAAATACTTAAGCATTGATGACGTCACTTGAAAGTCCGCAATAACTCCATCTTTAATTGGCCTAACAGCAACAATTGAACCTGGTGTACGGCCAAGCATTTCCTTAGCCTCTTTTCCAACTTTTAAGACTTTTGTAGCAGCACCTCTATGGTCCTTTTGAACAGCAACAACAGAAGGTTCATCTAAAATAATGCCTCTTCCTTTTGCAAAAACCAAAGTGTTTGCCGTGCCTAAATCAATTGCAATATCGTTCGTAAAGTAATCTGATAAATTGTCCCAGAAGCTCATAGTTTACCACCATTTTTTAAAGGCTCATTTCACACTGGACTTTAGACAGAGTCAATATGTGCTGTCTCTCCAGAACTCTTCAAAATTAACAGCCTTCTCTAACGATTCCAGTTGAGCTGAAAACTGCTCATCATTTAAACCAAGATCTTCTTCAAAAACAGCACCTACTGTAGAGAGAGTATCTTTTAAACAAGACACCCCCTTTAAAAGGTAAGGCACTCTTCTAAAGTAAAAGTCCTTTAATGCTGCACAAAAGTAATAGTGAATAGCAATCTTAGCCTCAAGCTCTTCAACCCTTAACCCTGGCCACTCTTTAATAAAAGATACTGCCTGAGCCCCGTGCCTTTTAACAAAACTAACCCTCACATCCTCAGGCCAATCTATTAATTCACTTTTTACAAACCTCTTTAAAGCCAGAGCATTGTTTTCTTCCGTATTTAACTCCACCAACACTTTTCTAGAATCAGATTTTTTATTGGCTTTTTTGCCAAGGCTTGTCGCCTGAACCACTTTATCAACACAGTCTTCTGCCATTGCTAAAAATGTCGTGTATTTTCCACCAGAAATGTACGTCACCTTATCTTCTGTATAAGTTTTGATCCAGTGACTGCGACTCACTTTACTCTCTGATTCAGACCCATCATTAACAAGCGGCCTCACTCCAGCATACGTAAATAAAATATCTTCATAGCCCACTGAAGTGTTTGGATAATACTCCTTTAAAATATTTAAGATGTAATCAACATCCTTCTTTTCCGCTCTTACCAGCGAGGGATCTTCAACAAAGTCAGTATCCGTTGTCCCCACAATATCAAAACCCTCTCTTGGAATACAAAAAAGTATTCTGTTTTGCTTATCTGCCGCCATAACCACTGCAGTTTTTAAATTAAGCTTATCTTTAGGAAGAGTAATATGAACACCTTTAGACGGACGCATTCTAGGCTCCCATTCATTATTCACTTGAGCGGCAAATTGATCTGTCCATGGTCCAACACTAGAAACTGTGTGCCTTGCCAGCACCCTAAATTTTTCACCTGTTAATTTGTCTTCACAAGTTAAGCTACATTCTCCATTTTTATTGACTTCATAGTCCCCGCCCTCAACATAATTTAAAACGACAGCCCCTTCTTTAACCGCTGACCTTAGTGTCTCATGTACAAGCCGGTCATCATCCATTAAAGCATCTGAATACAAAAACCCACTTCTAAGATTGTCACTTTTAATATTAGGGTAGTCCTCTTTAATCTTGCGAGCTGAAACACTTTCGTGAAACTTTGGAACATTAAATGCTGCCAACACGTCGTAAAGGAGCATTCCCATCTTCATCTTAAGCGGACTCACTCTATCCTCTTTATAAATAGGCATTAAAAATCTCAAAGGCTTCACCATATGAGACGCCATGGACAAAAGATTTTGCCTCTCATGCAGTGCCTCACTCACTAAATCAAACTCAAGGTTCTCTAAATAACGAAGGCCTCCATGAGCAAGCTTACTTGAACGAGAACTCGTCCCCTCACCAAAATCACCTCGCTCCACTAAACAAACCGAAAGCCCTCTCATCGCAGCATCTCTAGCCACACCCGCTCCTGTAATACCACCACCCACAACCAAAAGGTCAAAAGTTTTCCCTTTTGATGCTTTTAAGTGCTTCGGCCTATTTAAAAAAGAAGATGTTAACTTCATACTTAACTCCATTTAGCTGTTTTCACCATAAGTCTATGCTGACCGACTTCTTTCTTCAAACCAAGTTTCTCTAAAAGACCACTCCACTCACGAGCCTCTGAAAACGCCAAGGCCTGCAAATGCTTCTCCCTTGATGTCTTATACGACGTCTCAAGCAGTACTGCTTCAGCCTCTAAACTTGAAGCCTTTAAATCCTCCACCCATAGTACCTGTGTTAGCCCACTCCAAAAAAGCAGCGGCTTTTGCAAAACAACACCCACCAAAGACTCCTCCTTAAAGCACCCAAAACACCACTGCTCCTCAAGGTATATTTTTAAAGATTCTTCACGAAATGAAGATTTCCAAAGCAAAAAAATATCCTCAGACCCATCCAGCGTGCTCTCTATGAAGCTTTGAACAAGATCTATATCTATTCTTCTTAAAGCCCTGCATTCCAATTGATTTTCCATCGTTTTTACTCCACAAATAAGTAATGAATACTGTACCTGAAAACTACACTAATTTAATTAAAAAAAATATTGAAACAGCCCTTCAAGACTCAACAGCGAACCCAATAGCTGCGTTTGATGCTGATGGCACCTGCTGGTTTTCAGATGTGGGACGAGATTTTTTCCAACACCAAATAGATAAAAACTTTTTTGTAAACGAATCCTATACTTGGGATGACTATCAAAGAGAAGAAGACAAAGACGTCAAACTTGGTCTTTTTTGGTTGGCTGAGATTTTAGCCGGCTTCAGCCTAGAAGAAATAAGAGCCTTTGGAGAGGCTTACACCAAAGAGGTTCGCCCAAGCTTTGTTGAACACCAAAAAGAAATTATCAAATTTTTAATAGAAAAAAATGTTCAAGTATACATTGTGACAGCCTCTGTAAAGTGGACTGTTGAAGCTGCCGCACTAGAGCTGGGCATTCCAAGAGAAAACGTCATTGGGGTCCAAACAGAAATTGAAGACGGGATCATAACAAAAAAACAAAAAGGTTACTTAAGTTGGCATGAAGGAAAAGTAGACGCCTTATTGGATCACACAAACGGCAAAAAACCGTTCTTTGCTTCAGGGAACACCACTTCTGATATTCCTCTTATGAAAACATCCACTCACTTAAGGCAGGTTGTTAGATCTGTAGGCCCTGATTCTGAAATTTTTAGTGGTGAATCTAAAGCCTTGGCCGTCGCTAAAGAACACGGATGGCACTACCTTGATTTTACAAAAAAAGAATTTTTCTAAACTTATTGATTTAAAAGCTTAATAGCCTCCGTTATTCTTTCAGCTACAACCCCACAAGTGCCAAGATCTTTTTTACAGAACTCAATACCTGCATTAAATTTATGACATTCTTTATTAGGCCTCCCCAAATCATAACATTCCAGCGTGTACTTAATATTTGCATTTGTCGCAGACATTTTAAGTTGTAATTGCTCTGCGCTGTTTTTAGCATCTCTCATTTCTCCCTCAAATATTTTTACGCACAAAACTGAAACTCCTAAAACAACAAGTATCAAAACAATCTTTTTCATCAAAACCCCTTTTAAGAACTAAAGAAACACCCTCTCAAAATAGTAGGCGCCAAGCAGACATGAGAGCAAGGTAAAAAAAATCTCCAAAAAAAGCTAAAGTTTTTCTCAATATGAACCGCTAAGAGGCTAGACATAAGTCTAAGCCAAAGGAGACCGTTTGAAGTGCATTTTACCTATAACCGCCCTATCACTACTTTTCTCTCACTCTTCTTTTGCTGCAGAAGACCCCGTAGTCTTTAATTGCAACTCAATTTACTCTTCCTCCCTTAAGGAGGATGCAAATGTTGGACGTGGAGAGGGCACGATAAACAGCCTCCTACAAAGAAGCTCCACCCACCCAAAGTTCACTCCACAAATTCACAATTTCTTTGAGTTTCATGACAACCAGTATCTTCAAAGCTCCATTACCTTAGATGACAGTAAAAAAGATAATGACATTTATAAAATAACTTTAAAATTAAAGGACTTAACAAACGGAAAGGTCTCTTCAAAGTCCCATACCTATAAAGGTGAAAGAGCCTCTGAAGAGAGTTTTAAAATCAAAATGAAAGTAGATTCTTTAAATGCCGTTATTTCTTTCTCCACTCACTGTTTCAGGATGTAGCATTCTCCTGAAGAACCTCTCTAAGATGTGTTGATCTAACCTTTGCTCTTTAGCGCCAGCATCTCATCAATTTCTTTAGGAACAAGGGCTGTCATATTTTCATGAGCATCCTTTGTTACTAAAATATCATCTTCGATCCTAACACCTATACCTCTTAAATGTTCCGGAGCATTCATATCACCCTCTGGAATATAAAGTCCCGGCTCAATTGTAAGACACATACCCGCTTCAAATGGAACCGCTTCGTTATTTTTTTCATAATAACCAATGTCATGAACATCCATCCCTAGAAAGTGCCCTAAGCCATGAGGGTAATATTTCTTCTGAGATTTATTTGCCATATTCTCTTCAACACTACCCGTAAGTAAACCAAGCTCTATCATCGCTTCTGTTAACGCCTTATCAGCTCTTTCGCCTAGCTCTTTAAAGGACACTCCCGGCTTTACTAAAGACACTATGTTTTTTTGAACCTCTAGCACCTTTTCATAAACATCCCTTTGAGCTTTAGTAAAATCAGCACCTACCGGGTAAGTTCTTGTAATGTCACCCGCGTAGTATTGATATTCAGCTCCCGCATCAATCAAATAAAGATCTCCATCCTTACATTCTTCATCGTTAAAAACATAATGAAGTGTTGTTGCATTATTTCCCACTGCAGAGATTGTGTTGTATGCAACACCCTTAGCACCCATCTTTAAGATCTCACTTGAAAAAACTCCTTCAAGATATGCTTCATTCACTCCTGGCTTAATCGCCTTCATAACTTCAATGTGTGCTTTTGCAGAAACTTCTGAGGCTTTTCTCATAAGTTCGATTTCTTCTTCTGTTTTAACAACTCTTAAGCCCGCCATATGCTGGTCAGGATCTTTAATGTCTTGAAACGGATGACCTTTACGCCCCTTCTTTCTCAAAACTTTTTTCATTGCCGTAAGAACTCTCTCATCTTGTTTAGCATTCTCTCCAACTTTAAAATATACTGAATCAACTTCTTCTAAAAGCTCTACAACCTTAGAGTCAAAATCAGGCTCAACATAAGTCTCATCAAAGCCAAACTCAGATTTTGCAAGCTCCTTACCAAACATAAACCCCTCCCAAGTTTCCATTACTGGATCCTTAGGATGAACAAACACTGTCGTCTCAGGAGTTTTACCAGGCCTAAAAACTAAAATAGCACCCTCTTCTTCAAAGCCCGTAAGGTAGAAAAAGTTACTATCCACTCTAAATTTATAATTAGTGTCGTTGCTTCTTTTTGGAGCACGTCCTGAAAAAAAGATAAAAGCTTCACTCTCTTTTGAAGCCGATTTTAACTTGTCTCTTCTATTCTTACAGTGATCTACGTTTATTAATGGTTTTCTCATTTCTTTATCCTCTAGTATTGATATTCTCTTTGTAAAAACTCAACAAGCTCTTGCCCCGCTTGCTGACCCTTTCTCACGGAATCAAGTGTGTTGTTAAAATTTAAAATGTCTGAATTAGCCGGCACCTCTATCACCTTATCATAAGCAATATGAGCTGACTTTGTGATCTGAGCCACGAAGTTCCAATACCAGTATACCGCACCCGTTACAGAAGCCTCTTTCGAACCAAAGAACTTCTGATTCTTATTTAAAACATCTATGAAAATTACTTTCTCAGCACCCATTTTCAGTGCCCCTTGCTTAATAGCAATTCCATCAAACAGATATGGCGCATAAACTTTTCCAGGATTAAACAAAGGGGGTACAGAGATGCAGTTTTTCAAACCTCTTTTGTCTGAAAAGATCAATGCCCCTTTTCTCTTAGACAGTAAAGGGCATGAGAACTCACCACGGTTTGCAGCTCTTGAACTGTAGTTAGTCAAAAGGCCTTTTATTAAGTTTTCCGCATCTGAAAGATTCTTCTCTTTAATTGAAGCACTCCAAAAAGATGTTTCTGAAAGTTTTTTTAACCCCTCTGATCTTGAAGCTTTCCACTCTAACCCATGAACAGATTTTTGGTCTATATACTCAGCTGCAACAATTGAAGACCACCCCATTCCAATAATGGAATGAACTTGAATACCTGAAGCTTTTAATTCCTTTAAAACCCCTATATGGGCAAAGGATCTTGAAGCCCCCGGCCCCAAAACCAGAGTGACCTTTGGCCTGAATAACTTATCAGTTTTTTTTGTTTCAAATGTTACAGTCTCATCTTCCGGCTCTTCTACTTCCTCACCCGATTCCGACTCTGCCGGAACTTCTCTTTGAGGCTCAGTATTCCTAAAGTTCACTTTTGGAATTTGAGCACAAGAAACGATAAATAAACTACAAAGCAATATAACAAATGAATTCTTGATTTCCATCTTTCCCCTTTAAGCTTGATGGGAAGTAATCTAGCACTTCAACTCCCATCTTCGAAAAACCTTCTAAAACCTGCTTTTCACAGTCCAAATGTATCAGGGGAGAGTCAACTAAACCACCCTTTTTCACATTCTTTTTACCCACTTCAAACTGGGGCTTTATAAGAACAAGCCCTTTAGCAGCACTCTCAGCTCCTGACACTAGTTCTTTTATTCCATCAAATATTTTTAAAACTGAAATAAATGACACATCTACTGC
>JBOEFV010000021.1:0-24942 GCA_050633065.1 Bdellovibrionales bacterium | reverse complement strand
ACGTGTTAGACCTTTATGCCCTTGAAGCCGGTCTTGACCTTATTGAAGACTACTACCTTCAAAGAGGTTTTTTAAGAGTTCAAGTTGAGATGAACAAAGATGCCATCTTAAGCTACTCCCCTGATTTAAAGTCTGCAAAGCTCAACATACTCATTCAAGAAAATCCTCAGGTGCTAGTTTCAAGCGTTAAAATACAAGGCAATTTAAAAACTAAAAAATCTATTATACAAAGAGAGATCACTTTCAAACCTGGCGAGATTTTAACAATTGATAAGATTAAATCCTCGAAAGAGCACCTTACCAAACTCGGCTTTTTTTCAAACATTCGGTTTAACATCCGCTTTGAGAAAGCGTCTGCAAAAGGCACTCCTGTAGAGATCATTCTTTCTGAAAGAAAGTCTGGAACCTTCACGACAGGATTTGGTATTAACTCTGAGCTGAAACTAACTGTTAAAGTTTTTGCAGGCCTTGATTACAAAAACATAAAAGGGACAGGCCGCGCATTCTCCACAAGGGCTGAGCTTAAACAAAACTTAAGACAAATCGATTATCTTGAAAATAGAGTGTTTGGAAGTTATTTAGAACCCTATCTTTTTGAATCAGATTTTAAGGGCCGCATTAACCTTTCTAGAAATGATGAGATTTGGGATATTTCATCAGATCAAGACTCTTTTACCGTTATAGAATCTAACCGCTTAGACTTTATCTTAGAACGTGAACTCACTGAGCACACAACTTTATACCTCACCCCGTTTAGTCTTGATATCAGGCGAGAGAACGTCATCACCGATAACGACAATGACACGTCTGAAGAAATTCAAGAGATCATAAGCTCTATTGGTCCATCCATTGAAATTGATTATAGAAATAACCCCTACTTACCTACAAAAGGGTCTTTAAGTAAAATTCAAATCGAGTACGCATCCCCACACGTTGGATCCAACACTAAAAGTAAAAAAGATGTGAATAATGATAATTTTGAAAAAGTTGATCTTGAATATTTAAAGGTTCAAAGTTCTTACACTTTTTACAAACCTCTTTCTAAAAGTTTTATTTGGGCCCAATCCTTTAGAGGTGGTTATTTACACAACTACTCTGACAAAAAATCTAATGGCTTCACTCCTTTTCCAAAAAGTAGGGCTTTCTTCTTAGGTGGAGCGACGACTGTGCGAGGCTTTGCGCCAAGCCAAGCACATGAGCGTATACCTGATGATGGCTACTTAGAAACAAACGGCGGTATTCTTTCAGGAAGTACCATTGGCGGCGGAGTTTTAAATATACCTAAGTCTAGTTATTATTATTTGAGTAAAACTGAGCTGCGCTTTCCTCTTTCCAAGAACAGTAGCTGGTGGGGCTCTGTCTTTTATGACGGAGGAAGTGTTCAGATCACATCCCTTGGGGAAAATTATGATCCTTGGAGACATGCTATAGGTGTCGGGGTCCGCTTTAACACTCCAGTGGGGCCCTTATTAAACGCTGAAATCGCCTATAAGCTTGATCGTAAAACAGAAAATGACGAGTCAGCTATTCAATTTCACCTTTCTGTATCTTCATTTTAAAAGCAGTAGATTTTCCACAAGTCCTAACGCAGGATAAAACGCCTGTTTTTTAACTAGACAATAAGCCTGCCTCCAATGCTAAAATTTAACCAGTTCTTCAGGAAGAAGAATTAAAAGCATGGAAGGAGTCCGTTAGTGCTTAAAAAATGGATTTTAGCTGCAGTTTTAATTGCCGCAGGAACAGGATGTTCAACAGAAAACTCAAACCCTGAAGAACAGATACGAAACACAGCCTCTATCTCACCAAAAGTAATTTACGGAAATGATAGCCGTAGAGATTGGAGCGAGGTTTTAGATCAAAACCTACTTAACTTAGCTGACTCCACTGTTGGCATCATGGATAAAGCAACTGTCTTTATTTCTGGAGACACAGCAAAGTTAGACACTTACAACTTAGGGCTGTGTGAAAATGAGAAGTTTAGCGATCAAAAAATCGGCCCATGGTGTTCAGGCTTTTTAGTCGCGCCCGACATTATTGTAACAGCAGGTCACTGTGTAGAATCACAATCACACTGCTCAAATCTAAGTTTTATTTTTGGCTTTGCAAAAAAATCTCATTCACATGACCCTTCAAAAGTTAAGGCCTCTGATGTTTATAGCTGTGATAAGCTAGTTGCTCAAAAATTTACTGACTTTAATGCTGACTGGGCCGTTATTAAACTTGATCGCCCTGTTGCTGGACACGCCCCTTTAAAAGTAAGAAGAAGCGGCAGCATTTCCCCGAACACTCCTCTTACTTTAATTGGGCACCCAAGCGGACTTCCCTCTAAAATTGCAAGAGATGGAAAGGTTTATGATGTTAGAGACGCATATTTTAGAGCGGATTTAGATTCTTATGGAGGAAACTCTGGCTCAGCAGTCTTTAATGCTGAAACTAATGAGGTTGAAGGCATTCTTGTTCGCGGCAGAACAGACTACCAGTTTAAAAATGGCTGTAAGGTTTCAAATACTTGCGAAGATGGAGTTGGTGGGAAATGTCAGGTTAAAGGAAACGGCCTTGATGCCGAGCACATCACAAAAATAAGTGAGCTTCTACGCTTCATCCCAGAACTTCCAAAAGAAGACCCTATTGATGAAGACGGTGACGGCGCTTCTTCAAATGTTTTCTCTTCAAACATTATAGTTCCAATTCCTGACAACCCTTTAAAGAAAACTTTTTCTAAAATTAAGAATGTTTCAGAGGTTTCAAACCCTCAAAACATGAAGATCTCTCTTACTCTTGAGCACACTTATATTTCAGACCTTTCCATTAAGCTTATAGCCCCTAATGGCAATTCTATTTTACTACATAACAGAACTGGAAGAAGAGTTGTAAACATTGATGGAACCTACGGGCTTAGCCTTAAAAGCCATGAAGACATCAAAACACTTGGTCCACAAGAAAGTGGTTCATGGACCTTACAAATTATTGACCATGTTCCTTACGATAAGGGCCTATTGATGAAATGGGGCCTTATTCTATAAGGTTTTTATCCAGAAAGTAGCGCTCTAATCTTTAACAGCAAGGGTGCTCTGTCTTTTATGTAAAAAACCTTCCCTCTTTAGGTTTCTAAAACCCGATTCTCTTAAAGCTCTATTTAAAGCACCTGTTGCAGCATAGGTTGTTAAAGCCGACCCTTTTATAGATTTAACCAAAAGTTCTTTTAAAAAGTCTTCATCCCAGAGGCTTTCACTCGTTTTATTGCTATAAGCATCAAAGAGTATAATTCTTTTTTTGCTCTTAAGAGCTTTTAAAGACTCTTTTTCAAAACTACCTCTAATATCTAGTTTATTCTCCAATGCTTTTTTAATATCAACAGGGTTAAGCATTTCTTTTTCAAATGCACCCCAAAACACAGGATGCTCTTTTGCAAATTCTAGCCTTTTTAAAAACAAGCCTTTTAAAACCTCTTCTGTCTCATATGAAATTACTTCTAATTTCAGCTCCAACTTAGATTGAATGTAAGCTGCAGCAGTAAGAATTTCATTGTACCCCATTCCAAGGCCCACAGACAAAACCTCAACATCATCACCCTCAGAGCATGTCTCAAAGAACTTCTTTAAAGCCGCATAATAAATAAAAACAGACTCAGAAATTGCACCACCTCTGGCATGCATCTCCTCTTCTAAACCCTTTTGTTTGAGCGTATAGCTCCCATCTTGGGTCTGAACAGGCTCAAAGCCTGCCTGTATATAGTCCTGAAATTCTTCTTGATCATTCTTCATTTTCAAGAGACTCATACACCAATGCTAATAAATACGCCAGAACAATGGAACAATCAGCCCTTTAACCCCATAAGTAACTTCTACAAAAGTCACTTTGGCGAAAAGGTCTATAAAATACCAGTGTCTGTTGTAGACACCTGCCCTAACAGAGAAGGCTTAAAAGGCATGGAGACTTGTGTTTTTTGTGACGTTTGGGGATCTGCAGCAAGGTCTGAAGCTCAAGAGCTTCCTTTAGATATGCAAATCAGGAAGTATAAACGGGTTATTGGCGAGAAATTTAAAACTAAAAAGTTCTTAGTTTACTTTCAAGCTTACACAAATTCTTTTGCAAAGGTTCAAGCCATTCGCGAAAACTTCTACCGTGCTTTAGAACATGAAGGTGTAGTTGGGTTTGTTGTTGGAACAAGGCCTGATTGTATAAGCCCCGCACTACTGCGACTATGGCAAGAGATTCATGAAAAATCTTTTGTTTCTGTAGAACTTGGAGCGCAAACTTTTAGAGATGATAAGCTTGAGTGGATGAAGCGTGGTCATACAAATGAACAAACCCTTAAAGCCATTAAAAGAATTCAAACTGACACTGATGTAGACTTAGGCCTTCACTTTATGTTTGGCCTTCCAAACGAAACAAGAGAAGAAATCAGAGAGGCTGCACAGATAACCGCAGACCTTGGAATCACTAATGTAAAGCTCCACAACTTGCACGTCTTAAAAGACACTCCTTTAGAGAAAGACTATTTTAATCACAAGTTCACTCCTTGTACTTTAGAAGAGTACTCTGAAAAAGTTGGTGACTTCTTATCTCACCTACCCCCTCATATTTATGTACACCGCCTAGCAGCTCTTGCTTCACGCTGGGAAGAACTTATTGCTCCAGACTGGACAAGACATAAAATGGACACACACCAAAAAATACTAAGCTACCTTAAACGACATGAGATTGTTCAAGGCTGTGCTTTAAACTAAAATTCTTTTGAGTAAAGAACTAAGGCCTCTTCTTTTTGTTTCTAAGTACCATTTCATAAGCTTCACCTATCTATTAATTCAATGCACAAAAAGATACTCCAAACTATAATTTTTTGCTAAACCTTATTTATGAATACAAAATTAGTTATAGTTAGACACGGCCAGAGCCAATGGAATCTTGAAAACCGCTTTACTGGATGGGCTGATGTCCCATTAACTGATCAAGGTAGAGATGAAGCAAAAAAAGCCGGTGAAAAAATTAAAGACCTTAATATTGAGTTTACTGAAGCCTACGCATCTGTACTCACAAGATCTATTCACACCCTCTGGGGGATCTTAGATGCGACTAACCTAAACTGGCTTCCTGTTACAAAAGATTACCGTTTAAATGAGCGTCATTACGGAGCACTCACAGGCCTAAACAAAAAAGAAACAGCTAAAAAGTATGGTGCTGATCAAGTTTTTCAGTGGAGAAGAGGCTTTGCAACTCTCCCACCACAACTTGAAATGGATGATGAAAGACACCCTATCTTTGACCCCAGGTATAAGAACATGCTCCCAGCTACAAATCTTCCCGCTGGAGAGTCTTTAAAAATTACTCTAGAGAGGTTCCTACCAGTGTGGTCGGATGAAATTGCGCCAAAGCTAAAGGATGGGAAAAACCTTCTTGTTGTTGCACACGGTAACTCGCTTCGTGCTTTAATGTTAAACCTTGAAGGAATTTCTCCTGAAGACATTACTCAAGTTGAAATCAGCACTGGAGTTCCTATTTGCTACACTTTAGATAAAAATTTAAAAGTTATTGATAAACAGGTTCTTTAATCTGTTTTTCTAGTTAGTATTTGGTAAGAGTTCCAAATTAAAACGACTAGAACAAGTGCACATAAAGCCCCTAGAGCAAACTGGAACCTTTTCATAAGGTCCACCACCATCTCTCCGTAATAAGATATTAAAAATATTTGTGTCGGAACAACTGTTAAAACAACCACTCCGTCTACAATCAAAAACGTACTTCTTTTAATTCCTAAAGCACCGCAAAGTAAATGCCCTGGAAACCTCACACCCGGGATAAGTCTAAAAAGACCTGGAACAATTTTTCCCCATTTACGAGCCCACGCCTTAACTGTGCTAAGTCTTTTCTCTGGTACAAACTTTTTAAACCAACTAGCAGCAAAAAGAGAAGGGCCATAACTTCGCCCAATGGAGTAGACGACAAAATCTGAAAAATAAATGCTTAAACTACAAACAAGCATTGCTGGAACCACTTCAACATGAGGGGCCCCCTCAAAAGGAGGTGGAAATAAGTCCGGTTTTGACCCTACATAAGAAAGCACACCCAAACTTACTATTGAGATCTCTTCAGGAACAGGCAGCCCAAGACTTGATAAAAACATCACAACAACAACAAGGCTATAAACCATGTATGGCTCATAAGTATATTCTTTAAGCAGTTCGAATAAAAAACCTTCCATTGCTTATTTTTTCACCTTTCCCATACTCTTGATAACATTCATTACTTTAACAATCTCTTAGAATTGTATAAACTATTCTAAATTACTTTACATTTAAATTATACAATTTAAAGAGGGCTTTACAATGGAAAAACCTTGGCTAAAACATTATCCTAAAAATGTGAATCACGAGATCAACTCAGATGAAGTGACCACAATCAACGACCTTTTCAAAAAATCTGTTTCAAAGTTCAAAGAGAACGCAGCTTATGAAAGCTTTGATGTTGAAATGAGCTTTGGAGAACTTGATAAACTCTCAAATGATTTCGCCTCTTTCTTAACATATTCCCTTAAATTAAAGAAAGGGGACCGCCTAGCTATTCAGTTGCCAAACATTATGCAGTATCCGGTAGCTCTTTTCGGGGCAATTAAAGCTGGTGTTATTGTTGTAAACACAAACCCTCTTTACACAGAAAGAGAAATGGAGCACCAGTTTAATGATTCCGGCGCTAAAGCTATTGTTATTTTAAGTAACTTTGCCCATAAGCTTGATAAAATCATTCAAAACACTCCTATTGAAAATGTTGTAGTTACAAGTGTTGGCGATATGTTGGGCTTTCCAAAAAGCGTACTTATCAACAGTGTTTTAAAATATGTGAAAAAACAGGTTCCTGCCTACAACCTTCCGGACGCTTATACTTTTCACGGGGCTTTAAACCGTGGAGAAACAAGACAGCTTAAGACTGTATCCATTGATCCTGAGGACACTGCCTTCTTACAGTACACTGGGGGGACAACAGGTGTTTCTAAAGGTGCTGAGCTCACTCATAAAAATATTGTATCAAACATGCTGCAGATAACAGAGTGGATAAGCCCCGTGCTTAAAGCCGGCCAGGAAACAATTCTTACACCTCTTCCCCTTTATCATATTTTCTCTCTCACCGTGAACTGCCTTGGCTTCTTAGCTTTTGGTGGAAAGAATATCCTAATAGCAAACCCTAGGGACATAAAAGGCTTTATAAAACTCATGAAGAAAAAACCTTTTACTCTTATGACCGGGGTAAACACTTTGTATAACGCCCTACTCAACCACTCTGACTTTAAGAGCGTAGATTTCTCAGATCTAAAACTCTCTGTAGCTGGTGGAATGGCACTACAGCAAGATGTTGCTACAAGGTGGGAAGCACAAACAAAAACTCCACTAATTGAAGCTTACGGATTAACTGAAACATCACCTGGTGCATCCGCTAATCCAATTGATGGGACAGGGTACATTGGCACTATTGGGATTCCACTTCCATCAACAGAGATTAAGCTTGTTGATGATGACGGAAACACTGCTAAAGATGGCGAAAGAGGCGAGATCTACATCAAAGGCCCTCAAGTTATGAAAGGCTACTGGAACAACCCTGAAGAGACTTCAAGTATGCTGACTTCTGATGGCTGGGTGAGAACAGGTGATATCGCAATCATTACAGAACACGGTTACTTTAAAATTATTGATCGAAAAAAAGATATGATTCTAGTGTCTGGCTTTAACGTTTTTCCAAATGAAATTGAAGATGTTATCGCTAGCCACCCAGGTGTATTAGAAGTCGCCGCCATTGGTGTGCCTTCTGAAGGATCAGGAGAGTGTGTGAAAATTTGCGTTGTAAAAAAAGACAAGAACCTGACAAAGGAGGACCTTAAGGCTTTTGCAAAAAAGAAGCTTACTGGATATAAAACTCCAGACATCATCGAGTTCTTTGATGAGTTACCAAAAACCAATGTTGGTAAGATTCTAAGACGAGCATTAAAAGAAGAACATTTAAAAAAGTTAACTAAGTAAACAAATAGGATTCACATGGCAAAATCAGTTACCGGCCTTTCAACAAGCTTTAAAGCTCTTAAAATTAACAGTGATGAGTCTAAATATGGCTCTTTTGCTGAGATCGGTGCAGGCCAAGAGGTTGCAAGGCACTTCTTCCACGCAGGCCACGCCTCTGGAACAATTGCTAAATCAATGTCAGCTTATGACATGACCTTTAGTGATGAAATCTACGGTAAAGAAGAAAGTGGACGCTATGTTTGTGAATCACGTCTTTTAAAAATGCTGACAACAGAGTTTGACCTCTTAAACGATAGGCTTTCTGAAGCTCGAGGAAAAGACTCTACTTTCTTTTCTTTTGCTGACACTGTTGCAACAAACAGAGGACATGGCTGGATTGGGATAAAATATCAACTCTCTCCCCTATCTCCTGCTCACAGCATTGTTTTACATGTGAAGATGCTTGATCACACAAGACTTCAACAGTCAGAAGCCATTGGAGTTTTAGGGACTAATTTAATCTTTGGAGCTTTTGAACTTTATAAGGACCCTAAAAAACTTATTGAGTCTTTAACTGACAACTTAAGCTCTGGTAGAATTGAAATTGACCTGATTCGCTTTACTGGCCCTGAGTTTGAAGAAATCGACAACAGACTCATGTGTTTAGAACTTGTGAAACAAGGCTTAACTCAAAACGTAGTCTTTAACCCTCAAGGCGAGACAACAACATTATCTGAAGAGTTTTTTAATAAGTCTGTATTCTTACTTCGTGGTGAATTTCGCCCTATTACAAATGTAAATATTGAAATTCTAAATCTAAGCTGTAACCAGTTTAAAAAAGATTTTGAGCTTGGTGAAACAACTCCTCTTTTAGAGATCACCATGGCTCACCTTAAGAAAGTTGGAGACACTATACACCGCCAAGATTTTTTAGATCGTGTGGATACTTTAGCTCACTTAGGCTTTAGAGTGATGATTTCAAATTATGATTTTTACTATGAAGTAAAACAGGCTTTAAGAAGTGTAACCAAAGCCCCTATTGGAATGGTCATTGGCGGAAATCACCTTGATTACTTCTTTGAGGAAGAGAACTACACACACTTAACCGGTGGAATCTTTGAAGCTGCATCTAAACTCTTTGACCCAAAAGCTACTATTTACATCTTCCCATATAAAACCAAAGAAACTTGTACAACTTTAAAAAGCTACATCACTGATGAAGTCTCCCAACACCTTATTAACTACCTTACAGGAAAAAAGAACATCAAAGAACTTGCCGACTGTGATGAAGTTGAAAGTTCAGTCCTGTCTTCTCAAGTTAGAAAGCTATTGCGCGATGGTGACTCTGGCTGGAAAGAGCTTGTTCCTACAAAGGTCAGAGAACTTATTGAAAAAGAAGGCTTATTTCAAAAGAAATAAGGTAATCAATAATGATACATACCTCTATCAGGCCATCACTCTAGATAGCCTGAGCATTATCTTCAACAAGCTATTATTTTAAACTTGAGCAAACCCGCCGTCTACAGATAGTTCAATTCCATTTATGTAGCTTGCCTGGCCGGATGAAAGAAATAAAACTGAGTCAGCAATTTCTTCCGGCTTACCCATACGGCCTATAGGAGAGGCTTCTCTTAAGAAATCCTTAAACCCATTTATATCTTCATCTGACATATCTAAACCTGTTTTAAATATCGGGGTTTCAGTCACACCAGGACTAACCGTATTGACTCGGATGTTTCTAGACTTCAGATCGTTAGCCCACGACCTAGAGAAAGACCTCACCGCTGCTTTGCTCGCATTGTATAAGCTCAAATCAGGCATACCTTTATTCCCAACGATAGACCCCGTCAACACGATACTTCCACCGTCATTAATAAGTGAAGCTAATTTCTCTACACAAAAAAACACACCCCTTACATTAATATTAAAGGTATTACTAAAAAATTCTTCTGAAGTTACCCCCATTGAATTGTTTATAGCAACACCAGCATTAGCAAAAAGAATATCAAATTTTTGCCAAGATTCACTAACTTTATCTCTTAGTTTATTAATATCGTCTAAGTTAGAAACATCTGACTGTAAAACCATTATACTACTACCTAGTTCCTCTTTAACTTTTTCTAGTTTCTGTTTATTTCGACCAGTCACTAAAACTTCCGCACCACCTTCTATAAACTTTTTAGCTGTCGCTAAACCTATACCTGAGGTACCACCTGTTATAACTACTTTCTGGTTTTTAAAATCTCTCATCAATTCTCCTTTTGCGCTCTGTTTTAAAGCAATCGTCTAGCGCCAATATAGATAAGCTGCAAGCTTGACTGTTGACCTTTTTTTAGTTACCATGGTAATTAAAAAAAGGTCAACATGTTTCTACTCAAAAACCTCCCAAACAAAAAAATCCTCAAAAGGTACAAAACTACTTTTCCAGAGGTTGATATCGCAACAATGCAACTTAGCCTATCTTTGCTTAAATTAAGCTCTATTCTTATAACGACACTAGAGAAATACTTTTCAGAGTTTAATTTAACATTAGCAAAATTTATAGCATTAATTGTTCTTCAAAGAGAGGATCGCGAATATCTTTTGATTTCAGAAATCGCTGACAACATGGGCGTTTCAAAAAAAAATACCTCTCGCTTACTTGAATCACTTAAAAAAGAGAAGTTAATCTCAATTTCACCCTGTTCAAAAGATAGAAGAGTAAAGAAGGTAGCCCTTCTTACTAAAGGGAAAAAGATTCTCAACTTAACACTACCAGGATACTACGAACTACTTAATCACTTCTTCAAAGATGTAACTCAAACTCAAAAAAATAAAATCGCAACACTTTTAATGCAAATCTTAAAGTAGGACCAAGGGGCCGCAATACTTTCTGCTACTCATGCTATAAGTAATTATATATTTTGTCGTTAAACAGTCCGCCAGACCCTCTCTTTAAGTAAAATCAAAAGACTCTACCCCACCATTCTTCCTTTTTTAGGATTTGGATCTGCAATAATTTCTGAAAAGAATATTCCCGCTACAATCATCACTGCCACGATTGTCGCTCTAACCACCTCTTCTACTCCTAAAACATACTGATGCTTTAAAAGTAGATGAAGCCCCTTCATTCCTATTGAACCTGGAACTAAAAATATCACAGCTGGAAGAAGAAGTGTTGCAGGGGTCGTTCTATAAAACCTTGCATAGATATTACTTACTAACCCCGCTGTAAGTGCCGCCATAAACATAGCCATGTTATTTACAAAGAACATATGTCCAATCTTTAGCATAATCATTGTGATTAAGCAGTTTGCAACCACCCACTTTATATCCCTTCTTGAAGCATTAAAAATAATTGCCACTGATAGGGCGCAGACAACAATAGCAATTAATTCATATCTAATCTCTAAAAGTTTTAAGGCTGGTTGGCTTTGTGAGATGTTAAAGTTAGTCGCCATATGATAGCCAGCAACAATCCCGGCTGTTATCTTTCCAAAATCAACTACAGCCCCCATCAAACGGGCCGTTCCTGAAACCAAGTGCTTACTTGCAAGCTCTCCAATTGCAATCGTTAAACTTAACCCTGGTATTAAAACAATTAAAGATGCCATTACAATAATTTGAACGTTCAGTTCTGGAAATTGTGTTTTTAAAGAAAAAACCAAAATAGTTGCAAACAACGCTATGACTGTTTCTTTAACAGCTTCTATTTTTTTAGACTTTAAATTAAAAACAAGGAGTGCCACCATTAAGCCCGTGGCAAATGCAGCAAAGAGATCTTGAACGCTTCCCCCTGAAAGATATGTTAAACCTGCAGAGGTTAATGGAAAGCCTAAAGTTTTAAGCACTACACCATACTGCAAAGACTCCCCTTCTAAGCTCTTTAGCTTTTCAATTGCCTCTTTAAGATTTGTTTGGCCCGCATGAATTTCATCTATGATTTTTTTTGCCTCATTTAGTTTAAACAGATCTATCCCGCCAGGGTAAACCCTTGTCATTTGGCTTAAGGTACTTCCATCTTGATCATTTAAGGTCATTGAGATTGCCGTAGGGGTTGTCATAAAACTCCCTTTAATCTTTAGCTTTAAAGCAAGCTTTGAGAGCTCCGCCTCTAAGTCATTTGAACCTGTCCCATACTTTTGTAAAAAAGACGACAACTCAACAAAAAATAATAGTTTTTCTTTTAGATCAGCACTTACCACAATAGATTTTTCCTATGCCTATATTCTAACAACAAAGAATTTTAGGAACAATCCAAAGTTCACAAAAAAAAAGCCCCCATACTATGGAGGCTTCCTTCACTTTCATAAGTTCTTAAAATTTATTCAGCAGGTTTAAACCAGCAAAGTGGTCTAATTCCGTACTCAAACTCATCAGCTCTGTTACATGTACCAATGTTAGCATCTGTATCACTAAGCTCTGAGTTAAAATCTAAATTACAAAGTGAACCTGCAAGATACGTATCTGCTCTACACTGTGCCTCAGGGTGATTGTCATTAGTTTTTGTAACTACTGTTTCATTTGGAGTGTGTAAGCTAATATATTGCTCAGCATCTCTTAATGAACCTAGTAATCTACCTAAAGATAAACCTGCAAGAGCAGCTCTTCTGCATGAAGTAAATGTGTTGTCTTGGATTTCTTGGTTTTCACCTTCGCTATCCTCGCCCTCTTCATCTCTATCATCTTCTTCTTGAGCAAATCTTTCAGAACACTTTTCTTCAACTAAAGCTAACTCTTCAACTTCATAAATTGAAATGTCTGGAGTTGCAATTTCAAGTCCTCCAGCTTGTCCTTCAAGGATAAGTTTTTTCATACATTTAAATGTAGCAAAGTAATCCGACTGACCTTCGTTTGTAGCCCATGATCCCCACCAGCCAGATTTCTTTGGAGCACCACCAAGGTGATGACCAATCTCGTGACAAGCAACAGCTCTAAAAGAATCCAGAGTTGCGTGTTGGTGTCTTGCAAGACCACCATACATATTAATAATCCAGTTATCGCCTGACTGCTGAGCAGAAGCGTTTACTTGATCATTAGTCCACAGCTTATTTACTGTAAAATTCTTTCCTAAAGCCTCAAATACAGGCGTATAAACTTCCTCTACCTCTTCTAAAACCAGCATGAACTCCTCTTCAGAGATTCCTGTTGGCTCTTCACCATCTTCTAGTAAACCGTTAAATACTGGAATTCTAACATCAGCATCTGTAAAACAGTCATGAGCTTCTAAATAATGACTACTTCCTACACCTTGTGCAACAAATAGTAACAATAGACCAAGTCCTTTGATCTTTAACATAATGTCCCCCTCTTGGATTTATTTTAAGAACCTTCATTTTTTAAGATTTTGTTAGGCCCGACCAATTTAATCCTATAGCGTCTAGCTATAAAATTATCTAATGCCTCGGGATCCCGCGCGATTGCTGACTTTGATTTTTTATACTAGTCTCGCCTTTTTAAGACCTGTACTAAAACTAGACATTCGAAAGGACATCCATGTCAGAAATTACAAAAGTTCAAACTGCAATTAATAAGAAAGAATTAAAATACCCAGCCTTATTTATAGCTGAAACTCCTAAAGACTGCTTAAAGCTTCTAGCCCAAAGTGGTGTTGAACTTTTTGATTGGCAAAAAGAAAGTCTTACTGGAAATGGCGCTTCATACTTTGAAACTAAAAACGGATTAGTCTCCACTGTAATTTTTAAAAAACTTAAAGCATCTACTGACTTCGTACCCGGTCAGTTCAATGTCGACGCTTACAGTTTTTATAGAGACAACGTTTTAACTTGGCTTAAAAAAATAAGCTTCTCTGATTTTTCATTATTGGCTGCAACTAAAGTTTCACCAAAAGCTTTTGAAGGCTTTGGTATGGGTGTGACTCTTGCTTCTTACAACTTTAAAAAAGAACGAGACATTACAATCCACTTAGCTAAGGCGAATAAAGATTTAGAAACAGGAATTGAAAAAGGTCACTGTGTTAATGACGCTAGATTTCTTGTGGACACTCCTCCAAACATTCTTCAGCCCAAAAAGTTTAAAGATTTAATTGTTGAAGAGTTTGAAAAGACTCCAAACTTTAAAGTTAAAGTCTTAGATAAAACTCAAATCAAAAAACAAGGTTATGGTTTAATCTTGGGTGTGGGCCAAGCCTCTGAAGAAGGGCCTTACTTAGTTCATGTTAGCTACCGTAAGCGTGGCGCAAAGAAAACTTATGCAGGGGTTGGAAAAGGAATCACTTTTGACACTGGAGGAACAGATCTTAAGCCCGCTCAGTTTATGAGATGGATGAAAAAAGATATGGGTGGCGCTGCAGCTTTATTCGGTTTTGCAAAATCTGTGAAAACATTTAAACCAAACACTAATTTTGATTTTGTTTTTGCTATTGCTGAAAACTCTGTTTCAAGTAATGCGTTTAGACCCGGAGACATTCTTACAGCACAAAATGGAATGGATGTAGAAATTCACAACACTGATGCTGAAGGAAGACTAGCTCTAGCCAGTGGCTTTAACTACTTAAACACTTTAAACACAAAATTTGATTGCTGTTTTGATGTAGCAACTTTAACAGGAGCTATAAAAGTTGGTTTAGGCGATCAGATCGGCGGTCTTTTCTCCAACAGTCAAAAGCTTGGTAAAAAAGTTTATAAGGCTTCTGAAAAATCTGGAGACCCTTTATGGCTTATGCCTCTTCCTCGTTGGACTAAGTCTAAACTAAACTCCCCTGTAGCAGATATTGTTAACTGCACAGATGGTTACGGTGGATCTATTTCGGCTGCAGAGTTTTTAAGATTTTTTGTTCCTGAAGAAACACCGTGGTTTCATATGGATATTTTTTCTTGGACCGACGCCTCTAGAGATGCTTTCTCTGCAAAGGGAGCAACAGGACAAGGCGTTCAAGTTTTACAACAACATTTTTTAAACCTATAGCACAGGACCAGGGGACTTTATGAAAAAAGGCAGTACACAAACAGAAGCACAACTTACCTTTAGGGCACTTGCTGTTGGGTGCTCCATCGGAGCACTTGTTACAGCAATGAATCTTTACTTTGGACTAAGAACCGGATGGAGTATTGGGGGCTCTTTAATTGCAGCAATCCTTTCATATTCTTTATTCCAAGCGCTTAACCCTAAACAGCCCTTTGGTGTTTTAGAAACTAACATTGCACAAACAGCAGGCTCTGCGGCAGGAAGTATGACTTCTGCTGCCGGTCTTATCGCAGCAATTCCAGCTATGAAAATGTTAGGCTATGAACTTTCTATTCCAGAACTTTTTATCTGGGCCATCTCCATTGCATACTTAGGGGTGTTTTTCGCAGTTCCTCTTAGACGCCAAATGGTGATCATTGAAAAACTCAGGTTCCCAACTGGAACAGCCACTGCTGAAACTATTCAGGCTATTTTTGCAACTGGCGAAGAAGCTATGAAAAAGAGTAAAACTCTTTTATACATGGCTGCTGTTGCCGCCTTCTTAACTCTGGCTTCATATTTCATTTCTCCACTAGGGCATCCTCCTATTATGAAATGGATTGGCTTAGGAGTTGTCTCTGCATGGGGGTTTTCAGTTTTAATAAGCCCTATGATGTTTGGAGCAGGAATACTTATTGGCCCTAGAGTTGGACTTTCTCTTTTACTTGGCTCCATTCTTTCTTGGGGGGTTTTAGGTCCCTTATCAATGCAGCTTGGTTGGACAAGTGGGGAAATTATGAGTTATGAGACTGGCCCTCGAGGGTGGCTTTTATGGCCTGGTGTTGCCCTTATGGTGACTGACGCTTTGATGTCTTTGGGTCTTTCTTCCAAAGCTATAATTAACTCTTTTAAAAAGAACAACTCTTTAGACGGCGAGGCTAAAGACCATGATGATGTTATTCCAAAAGTTATTTGGATGGGGGGTCTTGTTCTCGCCACTGCCGCAGTTATGTTTTCTGCATACTTTGTTTTTGATATTCATCCACTTCACACTCTCTTAGCCGTGTTCTTGTCTTCAATTCTTTCTATTATTGCAGTAAGAAGTACTGGAGAAACAGACATCAACCCTATTGGTGGAATGGGCAAGGTGACACAGCTTATCTTTGGAGCTCTCTCCCCAGGTAACGTTTCTACAAACTTAATGTCGGCAGCGATCACAGGTTCTGGAGCAACACAGGCTGGAGATATGATGCAAGATCTTAAAACAGGTCACCTACTTGGCGCATCTCCATACAAACAGTTTAAAGCTCAGTGTGTTGGAATTTTTGTAGGTATGCTTGTTTGCATCCCTGTTTATAAGCTTTTTGATACAGCTTATGTCATTGGTGAAGGTGATCTTCCCGCTCCTGCAGCACATGCATGGAAAGCGATGGCACAGCTTTTAAGTGAAGGTGCTGATGCACTACCACCTGCCGCAGGCATGCTGGTCGTTGGAGGCATAGTTCTTGGAGTGATTCTTTCTCTTTTAAAAACTGTAGATGCTGCAAAACCATATTTACCAAGTGGCCTTGCAATGGGGATAGCCTTCATTGTTCCAGCTTACTACTCTGTTGCAATGTGCATTGGTTCAATATTTTTAGTTTATTGGCAAAAGAAAAATGCTGCTTCATGTAAATCTCTTAGTTTCTCTGTGGCATCAGGATTAGTTGCTGGAGAAGGTCTAATGGGCGTTGTGGTAGCCGTGCTAACATTAGTAGGTATTAAGCCTTGGCTATAAGCCTTTTTCTTTAATTTTAAAGTACAGGCCTTAAAAGCTTGTACTTTAAAATTTGATCACTGCTCTGTATGAATCAATTCAATGAGGGCAGTTACAAACTCTTGGTGTGTAGGTAAAATCACAAACTCTGCATAAGCAATATTATCTTCAAGTACATAAATTTCTTTATCGCTTTCTCTTGAAAACCTAAAAGGCCAGCGCATTTTCTTTTTTCTTTGCTCATACGCTCTTGATTCTTCCTCAGTCCCTCTTCTTGCTAGCCTAGTAGGAACTCTCAAAACTCTATTATGAAATCTATACTCTACAGCATTACTAAACCCATGAAATTCTACACCTTTTTCGCTTAGTACAGGGGGGTACAAAGAGTTTCCCTCTGACCAGCGGCTCTGTACAGTGTTTAAGACTCTTGCCCTATCTCGTAAGAAAAGCTGTTCTGTAACCGTTCTCTTTGGAGGTCTGTGCCCTGAACCAACTCTTAAGTGTCCACTCTCATCACCAAATCTTTTAAAAAATGATAAGACTTCTACTGTCAATGGAAGACCACTCACTCTAAGATTATCAGCTCCCAAGACTTCAGGCGCAACCAATCTACTTGCTGGATATATCTCTGAAGACTCCCTCTCTACTACAGTCGTTATTCTAAAGTTTGAAGAAAGAGATATTTCAAAAGGCTCTCTTGCCCACCTATACCCTGGTGACACTGACTCCTCTACCTTTGTCATCAACCACTCTTCAGTCCTTTTCAAAGCGTGAGTATCTACAAAGTGACCTAACCCAAAATAAACCGTGCTTGGATCTTTGATAAAATCTAGAGCTTGGCTTGATTTCACATCCCTATACTCTTTCCACATCTCTAAATCAGAAAGCCTAAGGTTTCCATTATCAAGAAGGTAGCGGCTCAACTCATTTGCGATAACTTGATTTTGGCGTCTAAACTCCTGACCCATTTTAGTCATTGCCTCTCTTAAACGAGGTAGAAACGATGGGCTGTACTTTTTAAAAATATCAGATTGTGTCTCCTCAAAACGAGTGCTCAACTCTGCAAGCTTAGGAATCATTTCTTCAAAACTTTTACGGGCCGCCGGTGTCAAATTTTTAGACATCGTACGCAAATGGACACCGTCTCTTAAGCTCTTTAACTCAGTATATACATCTGCTTCAAACTTTGTCCCAAGAACATCAAGGCATTGAAGACCGTGAGAGGAGTTGTGTATAGAGAGCAGAAGCAGAACAAGGCCGATATATTTAGTCATATGAGTCATAGAGCAAGATCCATACCTACTTTTCTTGTAATTTAACAGTTAATTAAAATGGTTTTTTAGTATTGTAATAAGTGCTGATGAAGATGACTCTTCAGCAAGATCCAAAGGTGTTTTTCCATCACCATTTTCAGGCATACTATTAATATCCATATCCGCATGAGAAAGCACAGCATATACTAATGCCTCACTATTACTCCTCACAGCATAATGCAAAGAGGTCTCACCATTCTCATCTTCTTCGTGAATCTTTATAAATCGGCACTTTGAAATAGTGTCTGCAACTCCAGTGTCACCACTTAAAACACTAAGGTGTGCCATACTTCGCCCTCTTAAATCCTCTTGATTTAAAAGGCTTACACTCCATATCTTACAAAGCTCAGCAATCGCAAAAGAGACAGCACCCTCTGCGCCAGCAAGAGCCATATATTGATGAGCACTCTGCCCATTAAAGTCCACAACTTGAAAAGCGGGTTCGTATAAAGGTCTCGGATCTCGTTGTCTTTGAGTTTCTTTATATCCAACAACAACATCTCTGTTCCAAAGCATTGAAGCCATTTTAAAAGAGCGAGCATAATGCAAAGGAGACCTTCCTGTTTCAGCTTCTAACTCATCAAGCCCTTCTACTCTTCCTGATGAAATAAACATCTCCACTAAATCAACACTATCTTCTTTAACTAAATTAATGAAGAAATTTACATCCGTTGCGTTCACAAGGTCTAATAAATTTCGAGCATCTACTGCATCATTTGCCACTGTAAACAAAGCACTCTCAGACCCTGCTTCAACCTCAGTCTCATTTCCAGCATCTATCTCCACTGGCTCTTCTGCTTTTAGTGGCGCCTGCGGATCCCCTAGGGAACATGCATTTAAAAATAAAACACTTATAAGTAAGGTAAAATAAAATTTCATATCTGGACTCCTAATAACAAATCTATTTAAAAACTATACATCAAACCTAAAGTTACAGTCGTCTGGCTCTTATGCGTCTGACTGTCCCCATCAACAAAAATATTCTCTGAAGACCGGTCTTGCCTGGCCTCTATACGAGCCTCTAAACCCTCTGAAATTTTCCATCCGGATGTTAAAGTAAAACTTTGTATTTTTTGTGGCAAAGAAGGCTTTGTTGTCGATGCAAGTTCAATCGTTACACCGTTTTTATCATAAAAAATTTCATAACGAGGACTAATGTAAAACGACGAACCCAATGACCACTTAGCTAAGACCTCCCAGGCTAACCAATCTGCAGTGTCATCATCAATATGAGATAAACGACCATAAATAACATCAGTGGCAACCTCTAAGGCAGGGGACACTTTATAATCTGCAATTAACTCATGAAAAGTTCTTGTGTGCTTCTCCCCTATAGAGTCCAACTCACTTCCTGATAAAAAATTGTACGTTAAAGAAAGTTGTTCAGATAAAGACCCTTGGAGCTGCATGCCTACACTTTTTCCTCTTCCTGTTTCGTAAAGACCTGCATTCTCATTATATAGAAAAAAACCAGCGCTAAACTTATCATCCGGGGCATAGCGAACCGCAGCCCCAGTATGCCAATATGGGCCCGCATAACCAAACAAAATAGAGCGAGTATAATTCCAATTGTCTCTTGAGCGAATAACTTCAAACCCTATATGTGTATACATTTTACCTGCTGAGATACTCCAGCTAGAAAACTCTTTAGGGTTATAAGTTAAGTATGCTTGAAGTATATTCTTAGAAACTTCATCATTTGGGCTCAGTAAATCTGTATTTTGTCCAAACCCTAGATCGACGACAGCCTCCACTCTCCCTACTTTTTTATATAAGTTGACCTCTGCTAAAGCGAGGCTAAACGAATCGTGGTAAGCATCAAAAATATGATATTGATTATTTGCTGAAGGCATCCCTTGCCCAGCTCCCGGGGAGGCCACAGGCTGTGGCTTTAAAAGGTTAAAGCTATAGTAAAGATCTACTTCAGTTGAAACTTCCAGCTGGTTTCCAACCTTATTTTGAGCGAACGCTGAACTCACCAATAAAGGCACAACAATTAGAATAATTTTAAACATGCACAAAGAACTAGCACTATGATCCCGTCCGCGCCAGGCCTCCACACAGGAATGAAGAAAATTCACTCTTGTTCTATATTTTTCCTTTTGGGTTTATTCTTCCACCTCTAAATCATGTTTTTTAAAAACATCTCTATGAACAGCATACCAAACACATGAAAGAATAAAGAAGGCCGTTGCAAACACTCTAATCGCTAAACTTTCTCCAAATTGATCTGCAAATATCCCTATCGGATATGTAGCGATTGGCCCTAGGCTTCCAAAAGACAAACCAATTAAAGCGCTCACCCTCCCTCTAAAAGACTCATCAACATCAAGTTGAATCCCCACTGTTAAAGCCGCAAACATCAAATACCCAGAAAAACCCATTGCACACATAACAAGTGCGGCTCCTGCTTGAGTGGGAATATCTAAAACCATCCAGTAAAAAAACAATATCAAAGGAATGCCTAATTTAACAGCTGATAATGGATTCACCGGCTTCCACATTGCAAACATTAAGGAGCCTAAAACAGAACCCATCGCTGGAAACATAAAGAGTTTTCCAAAGTCTGCAGCATCTAAATCAAACTTTTTAGTTGCAAATGTTCTAAGCACAACAACAAAGAGCGGAAAGATCGTCACCATTGATAAAGCCAGCTGCCCAAGCTGATACCTCATCTTAGGTTTTTGAAAGAAGTATCTTAAATCACTGAGCTTTTGCGGCTTAATGTTCTTTTGCTTATGAGGGCGAATCTTTAAGAACTTCACAACAATACAAACTGAAAAGAAGCCTATTGCATCAACCAAAAAGACCAAGCTAGGACCCCAAAAGGTTAAAAGAGCTCCAGCAATAACAGGCCCAAGCATTCTTCCCATATGAAACTTTGTAGAGTTAATTGCCATTGCTTGTTGGAAGTCTTCTTTGTCTACAATACGCACAACTAAAGCTTGAAATGTTGGCGAATCAAAAGAGACTATAACCCCCTCAATTGCCGCAAAAACAATCAAATGCCAAACCGTCACACTGCCCCACTCACAAAAAGCGGCCAAGCATAGGACCAGAGTCCCCATCATCATCTGAGTGACAATCATAATTTTTTTAGCATCAGCTCTATCAACTAAAGCTCCGCCTTTTAAAATAAGAAGCGTGATGGGAATTGCTGCCGCCAACATAACTGCACCCTGCCAAGAGGATCCCCCTGTAAGCTCAAGAATCAGCCAAGATCTTGCCAGGTCATGGGACCACCTGCCTATTAATGCAACTGTTCTCACTATGAAAAAGAGCGTGAAATTGATGTTTTTAAAAGGGGCCAGGCGGGATTCAAAAAAGCTTGAAAGCATTCTTGCCACCATACTCCCTCTTTAACCTTCTGGCCACCAGTAGCATCAAGAATTTTTAACTTAAAACTTAATAAACAAAGCGAAAAAACTACCCCTATAGCCGCACCCGGGTTAGAACATCTGCTGACAAATTAATAACAAAGGATGACTGACATGACTGAAAGAGTTCGTGAAATTTTAAGCTGGTATAGCGCTGATAACCCTGGAGTTTTAACAAATCTTGCTCGACTTCTAAACCACGGTAAACTTGCTGGAACAGGTAAGATGGTCATTCTTCCCGTAGACCAAGGTTTTGAGCACGGACCAATCAGAACATTTGCTAAAAATCCTGCTGGCTATGACCCGGATTATCACTTTGAACTTGCTATTGATTCTGGATGTAGCGCATACGCTGCTCCACTTGGCGCATTAGAAGCAAGTGCTGCAAAATTTGCCGGTGAAATCCCAATGATTTTAAAAATCAACAACTCTGATGTTTTAAACGCTGCTGGCGGATCACCAATTTCAGCAATGACTTCTTATATTGATGAAGCTTTAAAACTTGGCTGTGTAGGGGTTGGCTTTACAATCTACCCAGGCTCAACTGAAGAAAAGCAAATGTATGAAGAGATCGCAAATGCAGCAAGAATGGCTAAAGAAGCTGGTCTTGTAGTTGTTGTTTGGTCTTATGCACGTGGTGCTGACCTTTCTAAAGCTGGTGAAACTGGAATTGATGTCATCTCTTACGCTGCACAAATCGCTGCACAACTTGGAGCGCATATCATTAAAGTAAAACCACCTACTGACCATATTGAGCAAAAAGAAAATAAGGCTGCAATTGAGGCAAATAATATTGATGTAAGTACTCTTAAAGCAAGAACAGAGCTTGTTTTAAAATCCTCATTTAATGGAAAACGTATCGTGATCTTTAGTGGCGGAGCTGCAAAAGGAACTGATGAGGTGATTGAAGAGATCAAAGGTTTAGCTGCCGGTGGAAGCTTTGGAGCTATTATGGGCCGTAACGCGTTCCAAAGACCAAAAGCTGAAGCAATTACATTACTTGATGACATTATGGAAATTTACAAAGGTTCTTAAAAATGGCTGAAGAAAACACTGAGCAGACTACTGAACAAACCATCGCACCAAAAGAAAACCCTTTACGTGTAGAGAAGATGTCTAAACTTGGAAAGCTAAAAGAGCTAGGGATCGACCCCTACCCTCATAACTTTGACAAGCAAGATTCTTTAATCGATCAACCAGCAAGGATTGAATCTATCGAGCCTGGTGAGAAAACAGAAATTTCTGTTAAAGTAGCAGGCCGCTTGATGACAAAACGTCTTATGGGTAAAGCTGCCTTCTTTAACATCCAAGATGAAGATGGAAACATGCAGGTTTATGTTAAAACTGCCGAGCTTGCAGAAAAAGCAGCTCAAGCATTTTCTTTAATCGATATTGGAGACATCGTTGGTGTTTCAGGAATCTTATTTAAAACAAAAAAAGGCGAACCTTCAATTTATGCAAAAGACTTTGAAATCCTTTGCAAAACTCTAGAGCCACTTCCTGAAAAACACCACGGCTTAGCAGATAAAGAACTAAGATACCGCTATAGGCATTTAGACCTTGTTATGAACCCTGAGGTTCGTGAAGTTTTTAAAACTCGCTCTAAAGTAATTTCAAGCATCAGAAAGTACCTAGATAACAAAGGCTTTATGGAAGTTGAAACTCCAACTTTACAGCCTATTTACGGCGGTGCTGCAGCCTACCCTTTTTCAACTCATCACAGAGCTTTAGACATGAAGCTTTTCTTAAAGATCAGCCCTGAGCTTTATCTGAAGAGATTAATTGTTGGCGGGTTTGAGAAAGTATATGAAATCGGAAAGAACTTTAGAAATGAAGGAATTGACCGTACTCATAACCCTGAGTTCACAATGCTTGAATACTATGAAGCTTACACAGATTACGAATACCAAATGAAGCAATTTGAAGAGATCGTTTCATTCTGTGCAAAAGAAGTTACTGGATCTATGGTTGTTGAGTTTGACGGCAAGAAGTTAGACCTTTCACCACCATGGAATAGACTTACAGTTTACGATGGAATTAAAAAATATGCTGACGGCTTAGATGTTACAACTAAATCTCCGGCTGAGCTTTTAAAACTAGTGAAAGATGTTGACCCTAAGTATTCAGGCGCAGAAACTCACGGCCACTTAACTATGGAGCTTTTTGATCATTATGTTGAGCACCACATTTGGGATCCAACGTTCATCACTGATTACCCTCAAGAGATCTCTCCACTTACAAAGTCACACAGATCAAACCCTAAACTGGTAGAGCGCTTTGAGCCTATTTGTGCAGGTATGGAGATTGGAAACTCTTACACAGAGCTTAACGACCCAGTAGACCAAAGAGACCGCCTGACAGCTCAAGAGGCTTTAAGAGTTATTGATGAGGAAGCTCAGCCTATGGATGATGACTTCTTACATGCAATTGATGTGGGAATGCCACCAACTGGCGGTGTTGGAATTGGAATTGAGCGTATTGTTATGTTGATCACAGGACAAAGCAGTATTCGTGACATTTTACTATTTCCAACAATGAAACCAAAAAACTAATTTATGAAATGGCCCCCTTCTACAGAGTTACAATTCTTAAAAGGTGTGGGACCAAAATATGCAGAGTTCTTAAGAAAAAAAGGACTCTATGACTTTAAAGACCTTGTTGAATTCTACCCAAGAGCTTATCAAGATCTCTCCTATAACAAAAACATCTCAGATCTTTCTGAAGGCGAAACCGCTTCTCTCACATTAAGTGTTGTTGGACTAAAAAAACAAAATATCTCAAGAGTAAAAGTAATCACAATACTCACCCTTACAGATGGGCGAGACATTTTAGAAGCAAAGTTTTTTAAATCTCCGTACAGAGGCTATTTTAATCAATTTGAGCCTCAAGCAAAAATTCAGGTGTCAGGAAAAGTAAAAGCTTTTAGAGGTAAATTTGAAATTGTACACCCTGATATTAGCTTTATTAAACCTGATGAAGGCAGTGATTCAACTGAGGATGTCCAGGGCACTGGTATAATCCCAGTTTATTCTGAAAGTGACGGCTTAAGTCAAAAAAAAATTCACACACTTATTAAAACCGTTTTTAAGAACTTAACTGATGAATTTAAAGTAAGTGGCAATGTTTCAAACCCTTGGACCTACCCTCTTGTTCCAAAAGAAATTCAAGAAAAATATAAGCTCCTAGATAGATGGACTGCGATCTCTCAACTCCATTACCCAGATGAAGAAGCCGATATCAAATCTTACACTGATGGAAGAACCCGGGCTCACCTCACTTTAATCTTTGAAGAGCTTTTTGTTTTAGAACTTTTAACAGCTTTAAGAAAAGCTCACTATGTAAAAGCTGTACTTGCTCCCTACCCTGACACTAAAAATCACTTAGAGAGCTTTTTAAAAACTCTCCCTTTTCCATTAACTGGAGATCAGTTAAAGTCCCTTAATGATGTGATGACCGACTTTGAAAAAGGCCACCCTATGCACCGTCTTGTTCAAGGTGATGTAGGATCTGGAAAAACCCTTGTCGCTTTAGCTAGTGCTTACGTAGCTATTCAAAATGGACAACAGGTTGCCATCATGGCTCCAACTGAAATTTTAGCACAGCAACATTTAACAAATGTTCAA
>JBOEFV010000020.1:28313-50077 GCA_050633065.1 Bdellovibrionales bacterium | reverse complement strand
GATTTGAATTTGGCCCATCATTCGGTCAAATTTCTGTCTTTTATTTGATTTACTCCCGGTTTCTACAAATCTAAAGACCTCTCTTATCTTGAAACTGTTATCTCTGCAGTAGTCTCTTCCGTACTTTTCTTGAGCGTCTAGCGAGTAACCGTCATCTTGTTTTAGGTCTGAGATTCTACAAAGTATTATAGCATTTTTCATGTTTTATATTTTCTCCTCATTTTGATTAAAAATTTAAAAAAGCTTTTAAGCTCTTCTATATTTTGAAGCTCCTCAGGCTTTTGGACTTGAACTGTGTTTTGCTTTTTTGGTGTTGGTGTCGTTTCATTTTTTATCTTCTTCTTTTGCTGTTTTTTTATTTTGGCTTTTTTAGCTTCTTGTCTTTTTTGTTTTTTGCAGGCCTTACACTTTGATTCTAAAAGGCCTGGTTTTTTCACATAAAAAGAATCTGCAGTTTTTTCTGCTTTGCAAAAGCTGCAGACCTTTGTGTTGTTGGTTAAAACCATAACTTCCCTTGGGCTCCCAAGAGGAGCCCTGATAAAGAAAATGTGGCGATATGTTATTTTTGAGCAGAAACGCTCGACTTCAATTTAAAAGGAAGCTTTCCTTTTAAAATTTTTTTGAGGTGATTTTATGTTTTTTCTTATTTTTCGATCTTTTAAACTTCTTTTGAAATTTGTGATTTATCTTGCAATCACCGGCGAGATCTACACAACTTCCCTGGACTTGAGACAGAAAGCTCATAAGTCAGTGACTACTGGGCTCATGAGTATTACAGCTCTCAATCAAGAGCTTCATAAATAGAGCCTCAAAAATTGGTATCTACCCCCTTAAACCCCCTATATAGTCAGGGCCTAAGAGCGATTTTTCAAATTTAGAAATCAAATTTTTAGTTTAATGATTCTAAATATTTACAGCCTTCTTGCGACTTGTTCTTAAAAACCTAAGTCCTCAGGGTCTGAGGAGCAGTGGGACCCCTCATTTTAAATTTTTGAGGCATGCAAATTTCAGATAAAGTAACCACGCCTGATATAGAATGGACCTTTGTGTCTTTAGGATTTGTTAAAACCTCATCCACCAAAGACCATCTGAATTTGTCATAGCCTGATTCAAACTTTTGTGTGGGCTGCATGCTCAATAGATGCTCCCCAAACTTTTTTGTAGGGACCAAGTACCAAAGCCAATGTACTTCTTTTTTTTGATAGTACTTTCTAAAAACTTTGGTGTAGCGATACTTGGCTTTTTTACTGAGCTCTAATTCGAAGGCTACACTTTTGATTCCTTCTTTTGTATTGAGTAGAAAGAGAGAGTCAGGGATGACCGTTTCATCACGGTCATAGGGGTTGATCTCAGATGAAGCTCTGCTTAAAAGGCTGTGTCCATTGGTCCAGTGGCTTGAATAGCCTGTTTCATCAAGACTGAGCCTTAAATCATTGATTTTAACGTCATGATAAAGGGTGTTTTTATTCACAGTCTTAATAAAGCTCTGTGAGCCCAAGAGGAGACTTGAGCGTTTAGTGACACACCAAGCCCTTTCACCTCTTGAAAGCCCCGTGATGGGGCGGACAAAGCCTTTTTCGTTAAGTATCTGGAGGCGCTTGAGCATTGTGCGCTTTGAAGCATGAGAAAAGAAGAGTTTTCTGATCTGAGAAGTGGATAAGAGACCATAGTTATCTATGGTCTCCAAAATCTTAAAATCTCGGTCAGTGAGGTGCTTTAAGTTGTTCATTACACACCTCGTTCTTCACTGGCTTGTAGCTCTTTTTGCTGCTTCTCAAAAGCTGCTGCAAGCTTGTCAGCCTCTTTTTGAGCGGTAAGGCCTGTGTAAGCTTCAAGTTCCAAAACAGCCTTGGCTAACCCTTTGATTGCTGACAGGTCCTTTCTTTCAATTCTAGCAACCTTATGCTCTAGAGCTTGGATGTAGCCATCAAGCTGTATGATCCTGCTTTGTAAATTGAGAAACAGATCATCATGAATAGCTATACGCCTCCAAGTCACATCATAAATGAACTTAAGAACCAAGAAAGCTGAGTAGCAAGCCACTCCTATTGCTCCTAAAATCAAGAGCTTCATAAGAAGCCACTCTAAAAAGTTATAGAGTGCAATGCCTAGAGCGCTGACAGCTCCACAGAGCGAGAGCCACATGGGGTAGAGCCAGTCAGACCATAGGTCAAAGCCAAGCATGCCAAGTGCGATCCAAAGTGCAAATGCAACCATAGCACCATGGAATATGTTAAAGTTATTATCGTATTCGTTCATAGAATTCCTTTTTCTATTTTGTTTTTTTGTTAGTGGGACGATATGGGTAGGCTTTAAAAAAAGATTACCTCCCTACCCTATAGGTAAAAATGGCGACAACGTGGCGACAGGATTTTGTCCAACACTGCAAATAAGGTGTTGGGATAACTGAGAAAACAGAGTTTAAAAATTGGCTTTCTTTCGAAAGGTAAAACTTAAATTTTCACACTGCCCCTCACCCTATAGAGAAAACGGGCAGTAAGTGGGCAGCAAACAGAGGGCGCAGATTAAACCTGTGTACAAATGAGTGTTCGCTTAGAAACTGTTTTTATTTTTTTTAGTCCATAAGTGTTTGGAATAATTTGAGTTTTTATTTTTTCCGAATCTTTCTGGTGGTTCGTAGCCCAAGGCCACCCAACGACTCGTTTTCCAGTCTCTTAAAAATCAATCAAAGTTTGAATGTTTTAATCTGAAAATAGAATCAACACGAAGCTGGACTATGAGTTCTTTCGGCGATCAAAACTTACTTTTTAACACTACCCCCTCACCCTATAGGGAAAATGGGCGACAAACGGGCGACACAAAAACACAATCAACTGAAGCCTGTGTACAGATGAGTTTGTGCTAAAAAATAATTTTATTTTTTTTGCTCTATAAACCCTTGAAACAGCTTGAACTTTTATTTTTGTCGGGTTTTTCTTGTGATTTGTAGCCCAAAACCGCCCAGAAGGTGATTTTTCAACCTCTTCAAAACCAATCAAAACTTGAGTGTTTTCATATGAAAACGCCAACCCAGAACTAGATCAAAGACCTGTGTCATCAACATAAAAAACGACCGATATACCTCTTGAGGTATTTATGAAGACTAACAATATATTAATTTTTACTCTTAGTGTTTTTTTATTCGGCTGTTCTCACACGTCTACTCTAAAAGAATCTAATAGATCTATAGCTAGCGGAGACAACGCTTTATCCCTTCTAGCTGAATCCGGCGTTAGTGATAACTGGTTACAGGTTATATTAAAGGATGTAGGGGATCGGCGTTTGACTGTCGAAGACTTCTTAGCCGTTAAAAATTCTGGAGCGAATGATAACTGGGCTCAAACTATCGCTAGAGATATAAAAGAAGGCAAGCTTACTCTTGAAGATTTCCTGGCTGTTAAAGAATCTGGAGCTAATGATAACTGGGCTCAAACTATCGCTAGAGATATAAAAGAAGGCAAGCTTACTCTTGAAGATTTCCTGGCTGTTAAAAAATCTGAAGCTAATGACAACTGGTCACAGACAATTGCTAGAGACGCTAAAAAACGCAAGCTCACCATCGAAGACTTCTTGGCTGTTAAAGAATCTGGAGCTAATGATAATTGGTCACAGACAATTGCCAGAGACATCACAGAAGATAGGCTGACTCTTGAGAATTTCCTTGCTGTCAAAGAATCCGGAGCTAATGACAATTGGTCACAGACAATTGCTAGAGACGCTAGAGATGGACGATTAAACATCCAAGATTTTCTTGTTCTTAAAAGTGCTGGTTCAAATGACAATTGGGCTCAAAGTATTGCTAGAGATATAAAAGATGGGAACTTTAGTCTGTCTGGGTTTACTCAACTTAAAAAACAGCAAAATCTTTCCGATGAAAAAGCCTATAATAAGGCCCGGTAGTTTAGCAAAGTTCTGATTTAAAGAGAACACACTATAAATCGGGAGAACTTCTTGTAAAATGCTCTCTCGTTAAAAAAGTGAACCTAACAATTTCAACACCTTCCAGCCTTAATTTCTTCTATAACTGCTGTTCGAAACTCGCTTGCTACAGGGCACCACTTTGAAATTTCTCCTTTTTCACCACTTTTTTTTGGATCTTTCTATAAAGCTAGACTTTACCTTGGAAGCTCTCCGTAGACATTACTTCCTGCCTGAAGGTTTAAGTCCGCATGTTCCACACTCATCTCACCTATTAAGTCTTTAAAAGCCCCTCTTATCGCAACTCTCTGATTCTCTGAATGAGCAACTGTACTATAAAGCATTAACTCAACGGTTCTCACACCGGATGGTGAAGCGTTATTAACCCATATGTTAAACTGAACTTGGCTTAGTATGTCAGGAGCAATTAATGAGGTCAGTTTCTTTTTAAGCCCCTTTTCCACAGCCTCAGCAAAAGAGACCAGATCTGTTTCCAGCCTACGATCAGCGCCCACTCTCACATAAGTCATTCTTAACTGACTGACTCCAAAAAAGTCTAAAAATAACTTTTGAAGCGCCATCACGTCTCTGACCTCAATTATTCTTGAAGGAACTATAATACCCTCATCCCCTGAAAATTTAACAACAAGGTCTTCGCCTCTAGTCTCTGAAAAATACTCTCTTGCTATTCTTTCAAGATTTTCTTTTTGATTGTTAAACTCAGCTGTCACAAGCTCTTCATTAGCTCGAACTTTTACAATCAAATCCCCAACTGATTTACTTGCCAAAACCCCTTCAACTGTTGCAAGTAAGTTTTTAGCACCTAAACCTACAAAATCTAAGGAGAAGGCCCCATGCTCAACCTCATTCACTGTCACACTGGTTCTTCCTGCAATTACTAAACTTGGACTGAACAAATCTACTTTTTCAAAAAATGAAACTACCTTAGCCGCTCTATAAACGCTCAACTCGTAGCCAAAGTTCTCCATCACAGCTCTTGAAAAAGACTCCGCATCTCTATTTTTTCTATAAATTTCAACAGTTTTAAGACTAAAGCCGTCTACCGACCTGCCCCCAAAGAGGTAATCAATAAAGCGGTCTTTTCTTAACTCAAGATAGTCTTCAACAACAGATTCTCTATCTCTTTCTACACGTACAAGGTTTTCAGCAATTAAAAAGTTAGAAGAAAGCAAATCTAAGTCTTTTGCTTTCCTTGCTGCAATTGATGCTAAACCAGCAGTTCCCCCTAGGCCCATTTGAAACCAGTTAGAATCAAGGTCACCACTTCTTACAAGACCTTCTTCTACAAGCCTCTCTCTAAAAGCCACCTCTAAGTCAGCAAAGCCTCTTTCAAGCTTAGATGCTAAGACCTTTGCCGCCTCTCCTGTTACAGGAATAAACTGCCTTACAGTTTTGTAATCTGAATAGGTCTCAACCCCCTCAATAGTACTCGTAATTTCAGAAAGTAGCCTTAAGTCAGACTCTTTCCTTAAGTTTACTAATGCCGTCACAAGGTCTTTATTCTGGATCACAACATCATTTAAACTTTTAAGCTCAGAAGCTGTAAATTCAACATAAAGCCCTTCTCTTTGCTCTTTAATAGAAGCCTCTATCCACCTTCTGTTTTCTTCAAGAGTCCTAAATGTTCTTTCAGCATAATCTCTAATAAGGTCCGCTCTATTATCTTGGTTGAACACCGTCCTGATAAAAATGTGCGAAGACTCATTAAGCAGCATGTCTCTACACATAGTAGCCTGAGCCAACATTGGCATAGACATTATAAAAAGAAATATGGCGCTTAATCTCATACTCTTTAAAGAGCAAAAAACAGGCCAAAACATACTCAATTTTATATAGCAATTTCAAACACTTATAATAAATACCGTGTTAACTACATCAACATGTGAAAAGCCTTTAGGCAGAGCCCCTTATGCTTCTACTTCTTTTTTAAGAATTTCTTTTTTCTGAAGAAGTCTGTACTCTCTTCTAACAGTAGCTTTTTCAGCTCGTCTTCTATCATCATCTGTCTTTAACTTAAGAGGAGGTGCTTTTGTAGCCTTCCCTGAATCATCTAAAGCAACAAAGGTTAAATACGCTGATGCTGTATGAACTCTCTTACCATTTTTAGGAGCTATTGATTCAACTCGAACCCCTACTTCAACTGAAGTTCTAGAAACGTAGTTTACTCTAGCATAAACCTCTACAACCCAACCTACATAAGCAGGAGCTATAAAATGCAAAGCATCTATACTCGCTGTTACTACATCTTTTTGACAGTGTTTTCCGGCAGAGATAGCTGCGGCTATATCGATCCAGGACATGATTGTCCCACCAAAAACGCTATTTAAAGCGTTTGTGTGGTAAGGGAGAACTAACTCCGTCATTACCACACTGGATGCTTCTGGAGTTCCTTCTTCTCCTACAATTCGAGACACAGAAACTCCTAGTTTAAATTATTATTAGTAACCAGTTTTGTTGTTAAACTGACCAGCAATGATGTTTACTTCTTCAGTAGTAGTTCCAGCTTCAGAATTTACTGGAGCATGTCCTGCAGGAATAGTTTGGCTTGGTCCAGCACCTTGGTTTCCAGCGTTAATGTCTTGAACACCTTGGCTCTGCTCTTTTCTCTCAACAAAAGTCATGTTAGGTAAGCACCATACGATAAGTTGCGCACGTGATTTAACATTCATTTTCTTATAGATGTTTGTCAGGTGAAACTTTACAGTTTTTTCAGTTACGAAAAGTCTGTTTGCAACTTCTTTATTTGAAAGGCCTTGAGTTACTAGCTCAGCAACTTCCGTTTCACGATTAGATAAACCTTCTTTTAATAGTACTTCTCTTAGCATCCTTGCTCCCTTTGTATCAATTAGCCCCTACCTTGGTGCTACACTATAAATTTTTGCAAGAATTAGGTCTTGTTGCAAGCCCTTAATCTGAGTATTCAAAAAACCTAGACGGAAGCCAAAAAGGCCTTTTTTTCTTTAATGATTTCAATTGTTTGCAAAAAGGCCTACTTTTCAGTCAAAAATGACCAGTCCACATTTTCCTCAAAACTCACTCCAAAGACGTCTTCGATCTCCTCACCCCAAGTAACTGCATGTCCCCATTCAATATTAAGATGTGATTTTTTTAATGTTCGAATAGCCTCAACTAAAGCACCAGCCCGGTCCTTACCTTTAAAAGAAACCACCGCATAGTTTTTCTTAAAAAACGTTCTTCTTATTCTTATAAACCCAATAGCGTCTTTAATTTTTACACGTTTTTTACTTTCATAAGATTTAAAAGACATTAAGAATCTAGTTTGAAAAGCTTTAAGGCTCACTCCACTTTCAACACAAACCCAGTTATACACCTCTCCTGTACTTGTCAGACTTTTAAAGACAGCATGATGTATGTAAGCCCCTACAAGCTGAAGGCTTTCAATAAACTTCTCAGCAAAACCAAAATCATCAGCCTCAAAGTATGACCTTATCCAGTACTTCCCTTCAAACTCAAAGAAAGAAAACCCCTCACCGTCTAAAGATTTTAAATCCTCTAGTAAAATTGGATAAGGCACCATGCAAATCTCTTTAACACTCAAACCTTCTAAAACCCCTAAGCCTTTTTGACTGCTTTTTGCCAAACTACTTAAAAGCTCTTCTTTAACTGTGTCTCTAACACCAAGGATTTGCTCTAAGCCTTTTTTAAGCATTCCTCGCTTCCAGTCACTCCATGTAGAGGGGTTTGTCGCCACAATATCTGCACAACTTAGCACAAACAGTAACACCGCCCTACGCCCCTCACAGCCCCTTAAAGCAAGGCTCTTTACAAAGTCTGGGTGGAAAGGGTCCATTTTAAATGAATACTTCACAAGCGTTAAATGCTCTCGCACAAGCCAAGAAACAAGTTCCGTTCTATTAGGATCCCAGCCGTGTCTCTTGCCAAACTCTTGAGCCGCCTTTGCCCCCAATATAGAGTGTGACTCCTCCTCACCTTTTTTAAGATCATGAAAATATGCAGCCCACTGAAGAACCGTCTTCTCAGTCTCTGTTAAAGACAGCTCTTCTTCATACTCTTTAATGAATTTTTTCACTTCAAAAATACAAGTTAGAATATGCTGATCAACAGTCCACACATGATAACTTGGAGCTAGCACCACCCCTCTCACCTTTAAAAGCTCTGCTTCTGCGTGAGACAGCTCCTCTGCATTTGCCACATCAAACAAAGCAGCCTTTAAGCTATAAACTCCTTCTATCTTTTTATATCGATCAAGGGCTGTAGATATGAACAAAACCGTAGAGTAGAATTTTTTAAAGAAGTCTTGTTCATCATAAAAGCCAAAAGCTTCAGCATAGTTTTTAACTTTGGTAAGTTGTAGTTTGTTAGACTCAGTCGTTAAGTGAATTAAAGACCTCACCTTATACAAAAACAAAGCTTCTTCATCTAACTCATCAGTTTTATTTCCTGATATAGAAGCTCTCCAACCAACTTGCATAAGATCAAGAAATCCGCCAGGGCTGTACTTAATGTTAAAGTTTACTCTACCTGGACGCTCACCATAACGCTTATACCTAACTTGATTCTCAGTTTGTAAAAACGCCCCTATCTCTTCAATTCTGTTTTTTAAAATCAAATCCCTAAGCTCAGACTTTACATCTTCACCACCAAAAACTGGCGTTAAACACCAACCTGACAACAAACCTTTTGCATCAGACACCTCAACAAACTGCTTCAGACTATCCACACGCTTTAAAGAGTAGTTTCGAAAAACTGTTCGTAAAGACTCATTTATCTCTTCTATCTCTTTTGAGTCTTCTGATAAGCAAAGCAGATCTAAATCAGACTGCACCCCTGCTACCCCTCTTGAAAACGAACCCATGAAATAAATTTTATCTAAAAAATTTGGAGCAACACTCTCCATCAAAAAATTTTTAACATGAGACTCTAGCGCACCAAAAGTTTTACCCCAAAAAGCCTTTGGCTCGAGGGTCTTACTTTCTAAGACCTTTAAGCACAGCTCCTCGTTAATTTTATCATCTATAAAAAGTTGTCTTGCCACTTAGTAATCTTTGTTAAAGCCTCTAAAGGAGTCATTTCCATAGGGTTAATCTTAGAAAGCTCATCTATAACCTTTCTAGTCTTCATCTGCTCAGGCGTTTCCAAAGGAAGCTCCATTTGCCTGCTGTCAAAATCTTCTATTGCTGAGACTGTTTCTACAGGAGCTGCTGCTATAGCCACAGGCCCTGCCTCAATTATTTTTTCAGAGAACAACTTCGCCTCTTCAACAACCTCATCAGGAAGTCCTGCAAGCTTTGCAACCTCTATCCCGTAAGATTTTTGAGAAGCCCCTTCTTTAATTTTATAAGTAAACACAATCTTGCCATCTTTTTCAGAATACCCCATATGAATATTCTTAAGCTTTTCCTCATTAGAAAAAGCCTCCGTAAGCTCATGATAATGTGTTGCAAATAATGTATGGCAATCAATTTTAGAAAGGATGTACTTCACTATGCTCTGAGCTAAAGCCGCACCATCACTGCTACTTGTACCTCGCCCAATCTCATCAAGAATCAGCAAACTCTTTGATGTTGCTTTCTCTAAAATTTCAGCAGTCTCTTTCATCTCAACCATAAAAGTTGAAAGCCCCTCTGACAAAATATCTGAAGCCCCTACTCTAGTAAAGATACTATCATAAATCGGTAAACTTACAGATTCAGCAGGAACAACTAGTCCACATTGGCCAAGATATGAGATCACAACAGTCTGCCTCATCATCGTACTCTTACCAGCCATATTCGGACCTGTTATAAGAAAAAATTTATTCTTTTCATTTAGCGTAACTTCATTTGTTATAAACCCATGCTTTTCCGATTGAATAAGCTCATCTGCAACAACAGGGTGAAAACCTGCTTTAATTTCTAAACTTTCAAGATCCCCAAATTCAGGAATTGAATAGTTCTTCTCAAAGCACAAGTAGGCCATTGAAGCATAAACATCTTCAAGGTTACAAATCTCACACGCACTCTTAAGCGCTTTTAAATTAGAGCGAACATCTTCTTTGATTTTAGAATACACCTCTTTTTCTAATAGTGTCTTCTTAGCTTTTGCCGACAAAACCTTTTCTTCAAGAAGTGTTAACTCTTGAGTTGTATACCTTTCTGCATTTGTAAGTGTTTGCTTTCTTACATAGTGCTCGGGAACAGAACCTTTATGGGCTTTGGAAATCTCAATATAAAAACCAAATACATTATTAAATCTTACTTTAAGACCTGATATGCCCGTGGCTTCTCTTTCTTTTTCTTCAAGATCATTAACTTCTGATTGAGCGCCTGAGGCTATATCAATCAACTCATCTAATGGAGCTGAAAAACCCTTTTTAATGTACCCACCTTTTGTCTGCCATTGGCCTACTGGATCATCCTCAATAGATGAAACCAAAATATCTTTAACAGCCATCACATCATTTCTACCCTCAAAGTAGATCTCATCAAAACCCTCTAAAAAAGCCTCTAAAGAACGTCGAAGCCTTAGCATGTCTTGAGGAGATCCAAGTGGGTGCCCAGCTCTTGCCACACGTCTTTCAATATCTCCAATAAACGACAGCGTCTCTCTAAAGCTTACAAGCTTTGTGTAGTCCTCTTTCCATTTGTAAATAGATCTTTGACGCTCTCTAATTTTATTTAAATCAACTAAAGGTGTTTCAAGCCAGTGTCTTAAAAGCCTTGTTCCACCAGGAGTCTTTGTTTTCTTAATCGAGTTAAATAAACTTTTTTGCTTATCCCCCTCATTCGATTTAAAAACTTCAACGTGTTTAAAGAAGTTAGCGTTAAGTCCAAGGCTTTCTCCACCCTTTACCTCAACCCACTTAGTGAAACCAAATGTTGCGCCTTCACCTTGCATGTACTCTAAATAATTTAACAGTGTTTTTCTAGAGTCTTTTGAAGCAACTTTTTTACCAGCAAGACTTTCTGAAACATTTTGCTTTAACCCTTTATAAAAAGAACAAGCATCAAACTTTTCAGCATCTAAGCATAAAATCTCTTTAGGGTTAATTCTTAAGATCAGGTCTTTTACTTCATATAAAGATTTGACCTTTCTATGGTAAGCTCTTCCAGTAGAAGGCTCTATCCAACAAACCCTTTCATCATCAAAAGATAAAATATAATGACTTGAATCTGCTTCAAGTAAGTTGGTGTTAAAAACAACCCCTGGAGAAAGCAGTAGAGTCACTCCTCTTTTCACTATTCCTTTAGCCTGTGAGGGGTCTTCAAGCTGATCACAGATTGCAACACAGTAACCTGCATCAAGTAGTTTGTTTACAGGAGATTCCATTGCATGATGTGGAAATCCACACATGAATGTGTTATCATCAGCCTTCTTATTTCTTTTTGTTAAAGTGATGTTTAAAACTTCTGAAGCAACCTTAGCGTCTTCATTAAAAAGCTCGTAGAAGTCACCCATTCTAAAAAGTAAAAGTTTGTCTTGATGTTGTTCTTTTATAGCACCGTATTGCTGCATCAAAGGTGTAAGCTTAACCGCTTTTTCGACAGGCTTACCATTGTTGTCAGAAGCATCAGACATAATCCCCCTCCTATAAGTGTTTGGAGGTCTCAGAGACTAGCTAATTATGGGATTTTCGGCAAAGGAAAGAGTGTGTATTAGCGACGGTCCGCAGAAGAGTTTAAGCGCCTTTCTAGAACTTTGTTCTCAATTTCAGCAATCTTCTTAATAATTTTGCCTCTTTTCTCACCCTTAGCAACAGCTAGGGATTTTTTAAGCTCTTTAATTCTTTTATCCGCTTCTGCGTTAGACAAAGAGCTTATATTTCTACTCACTTCACCTGAATAAGCATTTAATGAAACAGAAGAAAAGAGCATCAACACGCTCAATGTTTTCACTATAGTAAGAGATAAGTTCTTTTTAATGCCCATATCTTATTTTCCTCGATATTAGCTAATATAGCCAGAAATACTTTATAATTAGCCTTAAAACAATACGTTATTCCACTTGATCAAGACTATAAGTGCCTAAAATAACTGGGTTTAGCCCATTTACTCTAAGTTCTATATTTCCTTCAATATAACCGTCAGAATGCACAAAACTGTTGAAATATACTTTCCTTGCGCCATCTAAAACTGACACATAAATAAAATTTATGTGTGGGTTTGCGTTATCTTCAAGCTCTGACATGTCTCTTGTTTCAGGCTGCAGTACAAAGACTTCACTATGTAGGCTGATTGTTTGATTGGTATCAAGAGGTCTTAAAATATATTGAGCCTCTGTTACCGGCTGAAATGTAACATCTAGTCTTTGACCTGTCTCTAAGCTCAAACCTAAAGCGTTTCCATTTCTATAATTAAGCTCACCAGTCCACTCTCCAAAGTAATCCACAAACCATCTGTCTTTTGTAAACACTCTAAATACTGTTCTAATTTCATGAACTTTTTCACTAAATTCAAAAACATTTAAAACTAAATCCCCTTCAGCAAGAAGACTATCTGAGCCTCTTTCAAATTCTAAGCAATACTGAAAATCCATAGTTCTTGAGTCTAAAGAGATTTTATCCCCACAAACATCGACATAATTCATGCCGTCTTCTCTAACAACTTTAACATCTAATCCTGATTTTAAACTTTCAAGTGTCACTGTTCTTCCAAGGGTGCTGTCAGCCCATTGAACTTCACCAAGAGTGTTAAAGTACGCATACTCGTCAAAAGATAACCCATTACGTAAAACGCTTGCAGTTAAATCTGTTTCACTTTGACCATTAAAGATCTCTATAGAGGTCACAGAGCTTATATCAAGTATTGTAGAGTCAGTTCTATACACACCAGTCATGTCATCCACACTAAAGACAACTGCCCCATTTTTAGTAGAGGATGAACTGCACCCTACAAGCCCCAAAGCCACCAATCCTAATAGTATCGTTTTTACGTTTTTCATCTTATTAAGAGATATACAAAAAGCATACCAGCTCAGGGGCTACCTAATAGACTCCTAGGTGTTTAAAGCATTTACACATGCTTAACTTCTCTTAAACTATCAGTAAAACTAAAAGCCCCACTTCGTCTGAAGGAAATTATAAATGTCTGTAGCATCTGTAGAGCTTGGCGGAGAGTTAAACATCATAAACTCCATGATTTCACCACCGTAGTTAAAATCAGCGCTCGAAGTTCCTGTATGAAGCCTTGTGCTGTCTCCACTACACCCCAAGCTCACATCACCACTATGACCAAAGAGTCTACTCGTACTTGAACTACTCCCCATAGAAACTCCGTTAATATAACACTCAAAAGTTCCATTAGGCCCAGCAGGACCTGTATAGTTTGTATAGTCAAAAACAGACGTTACATTATAAGTTGTATTTGCTAAAATAGGAGCGCTTTGTGAGATAAACCCTTGTGTTCCGTCACCATCATTTGTTGCGTTCCAAAAACCACAATAAATATTATTCTGATAAACATATAAGTTCATTCCACGTGTGGAACCACCTTCTTCAAAAATCATTTGAAGCGTATTCACATCCCCACCCGTTTTAAACAAAGATGAAAAACTCCTTTGGTTTACCAACCCTGTATTAATCTCTGAATGATTGGGAGTTTCCATACAGTCATTTGTTTGATCAAAAACTAAACTGTTGTTAGCCATACTAAAACTTGGTTCTTGTGTAGCAGACATAGCAGTAAAATCATGGACAACAGCTGATGACGACGTATCTTCGAAAGAGTCCACAAAACCATCAAAACTTCCAGAACTTGAAGGATTACCACCACCGTCTAAAACTGAAAGAGGGTCACTTCCATCTAAATAAACAATTAAATTAGGGATGGTAAACACAGGGCTTAGTACCCACGATGCTGTTGACAAGGTAGCACTTGAATTTCCAGCCTGATCAAAAGCTCTTACACTTACATAATAGTCTGTGCTTGGAAACAAAGTAAAACTAAACCCATCTACACCATCTTCAATTACATAACTAAATGCATTTGAAGGGATCACCTGAAAAGGCGTCACCTCTTCTCCCCCAGGAGTCTCACCTATTGAAGCTCGAACTTCAGTAGCAACACAGTTGTCCTCTCCTCTAAAATTATCACTTCCAACCTCTACGCTCTTTAATGATGTTGCATCATCTGTCAAAATATCTAAAGGCAAAACAAAAGCTGGCACTTCAGCATCTAATTTTTCAATATCCAAAAGATTTGATAAGGCCCTAAACTCCGCATCTTGCCCTGAAGCATCTGTGACAGCTCCACCATTTAGATCAATTTCTTTTAAAATAAAACGGCCATCACACTGCTCATCACCTGCCGTCACGCTTAAACGAAACGTAATCGTATTTGTCCCTGTTCCAGCCTGATAAACCGCCGCCTTATCTCCAGAAGTTAATCCTAAAACAAGCTGTACCGACGGGCCTACATTTACAACTTCTGAAAACTCAACATCAAAATCAACTGTGTCACCTGATTCAATCCATGTGTCTAAATCAGCATCTACAAAGGAAGCTGTCGTACTTACTATAAATGGAATCGGGTCCAGACCCCCAAGAGACTTGTCCACTGTTGTTGAAGCTGTATTAGTAGTTCCACCATCATCAATTGTGGCAAGAACAGGATAGCCTAAAGCATCTGGAATAGCTGTCACATCATCTCTTATGACAAAGCGGTTATCTGCCCCACAAAGCCCACTGACAGCCCCTGTAAAAGCACCTATATCAACACTCACCGAAGCCCCTTTGGGGGCACATAAGCCCGACACCGCATATGACATCACATTTGTTGAATCGATCAAAACCAAAGGTGTAAAATCAAAAGTTAAACTTGGAGGCGCTAAATCATTATCTGCATACTCTGAGCACACACCAACTAAAGGAACTTGGTCTACACATTGTCTTATTGGATTTATCAGAGTCTCACCTGAAACATCACCTTCATAAAGATACGCCCCTGGAACACCTGAACATGGCACAGTAACCGTTGTACTTCCAAAGTGAATAGTTACATCTCCATTTCCTATAGCGCAGTAACCTTTAAGAGAGTAACTTGCAGCATTCACCGCAGTCACATCATCTGGTATACCTGGCCTCAATACTGTTTGAGAAAATGACACTGATGATATCAATAATAAAAATATTGCCGTCATAAAGCCTGCATTGAAAAAACTATTGTATCCGTATACGCCCCACCAGGTAAACCCGATGTAGCCGGTATTGTAATAAAGACTTCTTCAAAATCAAAAGTTAAACCTGTTAACGCACCTGATGTTTTAACAAGTAAAGGAGAGCCCACCGCAGGAGGCGTCACAACAGAGCCCGCAACACCATACTGAACTTGATACGGCGCAAAGCTTGTTCCGTTATTATGTAGCAATTGTCCAGCGTTTACCGACTCAATATAAATTTCATATCCATTTATATGATTTGAAGACTCCACAACATCAGCTACTTTTAAACTTGTTTCACCATTTTCTATATCTAATGTTTTTAGCTGTCCCGTTACTGGGCTTACACGAATATCAAAATGCAAAGGGATCATACCCACAAGAAATAAGGTTCCTTGAGTTGCACCTGTTGCCATTGTAGAAGCAATAGTCGTTGAAAGAAGTAACAGTAAAAACAATTGTCTCACATCACTTTTTCGGCCTCTAAACACCGCCAATTCAGTCTTTTGAAATAATCTGGTCTATTGTCTAAAACGCCTCAATGGATAAGGATAAGGTATCTGCATATTCTCCACCTGGTTCATTTCCAGTTACTGTCCCCACCTCAATTTCAATTGGAACAGTAAAGCCTAGCGGCGGAGAATTTGATGCTGATGAAGAAATTAATACAGGAGAAGAACTCGAGCCAATTAGATTAACCGGACTTCCAGAAGCTCTTAGTACATAGGCTATTGAAGCACCTGATGAGTGCTCCATAGCTCCCTCATTTGAAGAAGAAGCCTTAAGCCTATAACCGACGTTGGTCTTGATGATAACATCAGCTGACCGCACTTCAAAAGACTCAAGCTCACCAAAACTCATCAACTTAGCTGTTGAAAGTGGGTCAAAAATTCCACCAGTGGCCACAATTGAGAGAGAAAGTTCTTTCTCAACTTGATACATAAATTGAACACCTCTACTTAAAACAACAGGCCAAGCACCCCAATCGCTTGAAAGAGGATTTGTTAATCTGGCCGCAACTCTAAAAATTAACGACTCTGTATAAATTCCTGGAGCAAGAACCGCAGGCAAGGTACCAATTTTTGCATAAAATGTATTTGTATTAGTGACCGTACTTCCTGAAGGAGTGAATACATCTGGAGGCCCTGCAATGACATGTGTGTTTGAGGAAGCATCCCCTGTTAAACGAACTCTTGAAGGGTTTGTGGTGGAAGCAAGTGAGTAAACGTTAAAAGGAATGGTCGCCCCTGAAGTGGTGTGAGTTAAGTATCTAGTTGTCCAACTGCTTGCGGCACCATAATCCATATAAGCAAAGTAGTAACAATTATCTGTACCCGTAAAAGGATCATGAGAAGTTTGGTAATCCACTGTTACAGTTGAGCCTACAGTAAAATCAACAACTGATGGGGTAAAACCTAAAAGACTCATATCAGCAGTTGCACAGTCTGAAAAAGCAGACTCTGACAAAACACTGATAAATATAAATAAAACAAGTCTCTTCATTATGCCCATCACCTTTTTAAAACTATATCCTTTTCAAGTTCAAAGACACCCACAGTACTTCCAACTGAAATCAAAACGTCTTTATAAGCTGAATCTTCTCCTTCAAAACTTAAAATATACTTTCTTCCCTCAACCTTCTCAACAGAGAAAACACCGTTTTCACCCGTAAAGACTTGCTGTATCAACTCATCCTTTTGACCACCCTTAACTTTATAAAGCGCACCTGTTATGTACTCTGCTGCTTTTCCATCTTCAAACACAGCACGCCCCGCTATAGAGACCTCTCCATCAACCTTTGCTCTAATCCGCACACCACTTCTATACGTTGGCTTAAACCTAAACGACTCTTTATCTAAAGCATAGCCGTAAGGAAGGTTTGAAATGTCTAAACGCGCTCTGTCACTATAATAAGCTGCAAGATTTGTAATCGCCGCAGGCCCCCAGCCATTAATTTCACCACGTTGAGAATTTAACCCTTTATTGATTGGAACTGAATAACCCCAAGGCCTCCCCTTAAGACTTATCAATGCAAAAGCATTTTCTATTGGCTTAGTAAGCGCGACTGTGGTTCCAGCAAAAGCCAAGCCTGTTGCAAAATTTACTCTAGTTACATTAGTTGTTCCACCTGACTCAATAAACGAGGCTGTATGAGATGCTCGAGACTCAAATCTTTGATTGAAGTAGTCCATGCCAGCGGTAGCTTTTCTTGCAGAAGAGTTTGTCTCACTCCCAACATAAGTTCTAAAGTTCTGGTTCCCTTTCCACGGGAAGGTCACTAACTCAGCCGTTGCAGTGTCATCAATTGGATTATAAGTAGAAGTCAACTGCTGGCTGTTTCTAGGAGAGTGCCAGTTGAGTGAAAGAAGCACTGTTGTGTCCCCCTTGTCCTCTAAATTTACTCTAATGTTTGAAGAAAAATCAAAATTCTTATAAGCAGTCCAACCAAAGTTAGACGTTATATATGTTTGATCCTTAAGAGCATCATAATACCATTCTTTTACAACCCCTAAAGAAGCCCTAATACTATTTTTAAAGTTTTGTCCAACAGATGCCCTTGCTCTATATTTTGAGTTTGTTGGCCCTAAAAGAAAATCTGAAAACTCTTCTGTCTTATGCTGAAAAGAAGTAAAAACCCTAAAGTCACTTAAAGCTCCTTTTTTAAAAAATAAACTTTCATGCTCCAACCTTAAACCAAAACCATTTTCTTCGGTTTCACTATCTCCTGAGCCTGCAAGGTTGATTTTTAAAACACCCTTTGGACTTCCATAAACGCTTTCAAACCCCAACAAAACCCTATCTTCATTGTACTGTAAATCAACACCTGCAACTAAGTTTTTATAAGCCCCAACATGAAAGAAACCTGAAAATGTTGGGTTGCTTCCCATATAGCTCTCTTCAATTCCAACACTTAACCGCTCCTCTTTTCTAGGGTAAAGTATATTAAAGCTGTAATCCGTCATTCCAACTGAAAGTAGCCTTGTATCATTAATGTCTGAGAAGTTAAGTTCTTTTACTGCGCCAAGCTTATCTGTGATTCGAATCTTTACTTCGTTCTCACCTGAGTTAAATGGAAAGTCAGAAAGCTCTACAGGCCCTTGCGGCAAAGTTTTTTTCCGCACAAGGTTTCCGTTAACTAAAACTTCAACTATAGAGTCTGTATCTAAATAAAACCTATGTTTTTTAAATGAACTTCTAAAAAAAGTTGGTCTGATTGAAAACTCTTTATTAATCCCTAAACCCGCCCCTAAAACAACTTCTTGAAATCCACGAATACTATGACTCAAATCACCAAGCGTGTATCTTGTTGAGCGTTTTACATCATCAAATACTGCCCTTGAATAAAGACGCCCCCACCTGTTAACTTTAGTGTTTACATTGTCTAAGTACAAATATTGAGATTCAAAAGCTACTCCTCCAAAGTTTAAAACTCCCTCAATAGAAAGAGAGCTACTGTCTCTATATTCATTAACTAAAATGTCTTCTCTATTTGAACCTGAAACCTCTCCAGCCCCTCTAAAGTTAAAGTAACCACTCACAAAACTAGGAGCAACTTCTCCACCTACAGAGCCTCGCCGTCCCCTGCCTGAAACCAAAAACTCTGTTAACTTCTTATCCTCTTTTTTAACCTCTAAAGTTAAGTCTAAAGAGTTTAGGTCAATCTTTGTACCAATGCCTATCTCATTTAAATCCCCAAAAGTCACCTTACCCTCTGAGTTCATCCTTTCTGAAATTTTGGCCATAAAGTCCTCAGACAAAACTTTTTTAAGTTCTTCTAAAACAGGCTCAATTTGCACTGTGTTTGCAGGCGCTTTCTCATTATAAAACTCAACCCAAATAGGCTCATCAAATAAAACACCATTAACTGTGATATAGGAGTTAAATAGTTCTTGGGCCTCACTACTTTTAGAAACCCCAAAAATAGTTAGGAATAAGAATACATATAAAACNNAAAAGTTAGATTGCCCCTACCAATACTCGCCGGAACTTTGAAAACAACTTTTCTCTTTTCTCCAGCTAATAAATTAATACCTCGTACATCATCTTCTTGCTTAACCATATCTATCACCATGGCGTTATCACCTTGGGTCTGAAGGTTGTACTGCGCCATAATATCATGAGCACCACCAACATTTTGCACAGCCAGCTCCACTCTTGTTGGACTAATACGCCTGTAGCTTAAAACTTTAAAGTTAGGCTTTGCGCTAGGGGGAGTTACATATAAAGATGCAACATAGTTGTACAAAAACTTTATCCCTGTCTTTTTGGCTTTATTCTTTTTTAAATTTACAGGAACCTGTTTGATTTCTAATCGGTATGCTTTTTCTTGAGCTATTGAGGTCTTCCCTTTTTTCATAGCCAGTTTTTTATCTTTAGGGGCTTGCTTAGATCTAATACCCATCCAAGAGACACGGATATTTCTTTTCTCTCCCGGTTTTAAAATGAACTGCTTTGGAAAATAGTAAAAGTCTCTTGTTCTTACTCTTTTTTCCTTACCCGCAATATGAATTCTATCGTATGCAAATATTTCGACAGGAACTTTAGCATCTGTTGTGTTCTCTACAAGAATCGTTTGAACAACAGACTTTCCTTTGTTTGAAAAATTTAACTCTATAGGGGAAACTTTAAATGCTTCGGCCGTAAGTGAAATCAGAAAAAAAGACCAGAAAAGTATTATTTTTTTAAACAAACTAAAACCCCTTTAAAAAAAATTGCACTGGGCTTTGGGCCAATGCAATAATTACTAAATTAGTTTTAATTATTAACTTTATTAAATTATAAAGCAACCATTGTAAAAATCAGAGTGTCTGTATATGCACCCGCTGGTAAAGCTGCACCACCTGCTGTTACAGTAATTTCAACATCACTATTATCAGTAGTTAGTCCGGTCAATGGTCCTGCAACTGTTTTTACTGCTGTCGGCGCACCTACTGCTGGCACTGCCACTGCTACTGCTCCGTCATAAGCAATTGTGTAAGCTACGTTTGCAACACCGTTGTTATGCTCAAGAGTTCCAGCGTTAACTGACTCCATATCGATTCTGTATCCAGCTGAATTATTTGTCTCTTCATCAACAGTAGCAACCAACCTTGCAGTTTCTCCGTTTTCAATATCAAGAGTGTCAATTCCACCCAAAACAGGGTTTACAAATAAGTTTACAATAACATCAACTTGCCCAACCAAAAACAAAGATGCTCTTGATACACCAAAAGATGAAACTGAACTTGTTAGAAAACCAACTGCCGCCAACGTACATACTACTTTCTTTAACATTTCTTTCTCCTTTATGTTAAACTAAAAAGCCTTAAAGCCTCTTTAGCCCTTCATCGGGAAAGAATTATTTAAATATTAGCAGATGATTTTTGAACGTAAAAATCTCCACCGATACAACTCGCTGAAGACCCTTAAATTAATAGCTTTTATCGGTTCTAAATTTGGCGTATTTAGTTTTTTAAAGCCCTCATACGTCTCAATTCAAAACAGTGTTTTTCTATCTAATTTACAACGCAACCATTGTAAAAATTAATGTGTCTGTATACGCACCGGCAGGTAATAACGCCCCACCTACAGCAACTGTTATCTCAACGTTGCTTGTGTCCGTAGTAAATCCCGTTAAAGCACCCACTGTTTTTACCGCAACAGGAGCTCCTACAGCGCCTGGAGCAACAGCTAATAGCGCACCATCATACTTAACTGTATAAGCCACATTCGTTGTACCATCGTTATGTTGGAGGTTTCCTGTGTTCACAGACTCCATATCGATTCTATAACCTGTTGTGTTGTTTGTTTCCTCGTCAACAGTAGCTATTAACCTGTCTGTCTCACCATTTTCCACATCCAGCGTGTCTAATGAACCCAGCACAGGGTTAACAAAAATATTTGCTATAACCTCTACTTGCCCCACTAAGAACAATGAAGCCTTAGAGTCACTGAATGCTGTTGTCGCACTAGCCAAAACCCCTAGAACTGCTAACGTACATATTGCTTTCTTTAACATTGTTTCCTCCTTAATTAGAAACCGTAACTTAAAGAAACTCCAAATATGCTGACGTTCAAAATCTTCCCTGCTGTCTGATACTCTCTTCTAGTAAAGTAAACCGACGTCTTCATATTAGAATTTCTAAATACAAATTGTATATCGGTCGTGTAGCCATAAACATTAGCAGACTCTATCTTCGAAAAGTTGTTAGAAAACGAGACCTCCCCTGAAAAGCCCACGTTCAAACGGTTATTGTTGCGGTTAAAAATCTCAAATCCCATTCTTTGACTCAACCCATAGTCAGAAACTGTATCAAATTCAGACAAATCACTAACCCATATAAAGTTACTTTTGTGATAAAGTCTTGAGTTTAAAGTAATGTTATTAAGTCTAGTATCAAACCCCAACTTCACATCATACTCAGGACCTAGATCTCCGGACACTTCTGGGTAAACTCCTAAAAGATCCAGCTTAAAATCAAGCCCTTCAACCATCTTATAACCTGCATGAAGATCTAAAGCGTATGAAGAAAATTTACTTCTACCGGTAAACTCATAGTCCCTATAGCCTAAGCCCACTCTCCAGAACCACTCACTATACCCAGGCTCAGCTTTTGGCGATTCTGCAACAGAGGCCTTTATGACTTCAGCCTTAGGTTTTCTTTTGCGACCCTCAGGCTCCACAATAAACTCCCTAGACTCTATTACTATTGGAGCTGGCTTTTTCTTTT
>JBOEFV010000020.1:0-28296 GCA_050633065.1 Bdellovibrionales bacterium | reverse complement strand
CCCTTGGCTTTGCATCAAGCTTCTTTAAATAGATAAGTACGCGCTCCCCTTTGGTTGTGTCATACCTTTTAGGCAAGTCTTGCCGGATGACAATCCTATCTGAAGGCGCCCCCTGCTGTTGCACTAAATAAGAATATAAATGTCGACTTCTAACATTAGAGAAAGAGGTAGATCCACCATGAGCAATGACCAAACCCAGCTCTGGATTGGCTTTTAAAACTTCACTAAATAGACCTAGGTGAAAATGATAAACTCTTTTTATTGTTAAAGACGACTCATCAAAGAGAATATTTATTTCTAATTTATCAATGTTTTGCACAGAGTACCACGGGTCAGTCGTTGCCCCCGCAAAACTTACATAAAGTAACGCAATAATGTTAAGATATAACATTCCCAATCTCATAGGTTCATAATCGGAAAGCTAAAATCTCAACTAGACCACGTGCCCCAGTTTGAGAAAACACCTCTTCCTGAAGCAAGAAAAAAAGACCTCTTTAAAAGAGGTCTTTTCCATCTACAGCTTCTCTTTGATATAATTTGAAACTTGATTTTCAAGCTCATAAAGTGGGACCGCACCATTGCCTAGCACGACTTCATGAAACTCTCTGATGTCAAAATTATCTTTAAGCTTAGCCTTCGCCTCTTTACGTAAAGATAAGATTTTAAGTTGGCCGATTTTATATGCTGTCGCCTGGCCCGGCATCACAAAATATCTATCTACCCCTTTTGAAATTTCATCTTCTGAATTAGGTGTGTTTTCTTTAAGATAAGCCACACTCTTTTCTCTACTCCATTTATAGTAATGAATTCCTGTATCAACGACCAACCTGGTTGCTCTCCAAAGCTCCATGCTCAACCTTCCAAAGTCAGAGTAAGGGTCTTTATAAAAACCAATCTCTTTAGGAATGTATTCAGCGTAAAGCCCCCACCCCTCACCAAAAGATGTATAATGGGAAAACTTTCTAAACATAGGAATGTCTTTTATTTCCTGGTTAATTGAATTGTCCATATGGTGTCCAGGAAGCCCTTCATGATAAGCCAAAGCTTCCATATCATACTTAGCCACTGAACTCATGTCTGATAAATTCACATAATACGTCCCTGGTCTTGATCCATCTAAAGCCGGTGGCTGATAAAACGCAATCCCTGCAGACTTTTCTCTAAAAGGCTCAACAGGCTTAACAATTAGCTCAGCCTTAGGCTTTGTTATAAAAAGATCATCAAGCTTTGCATTCATCTGCTTAATGATTCTAGAAGCATCTTTAACATACTGAGCCTTACCCTTTTTAGTTGCTGGATAGAAAAAATCTTTGTTGTTTTTAACAGACTCAAAAAATTCTGGAAGAGTCCCTTTAAACTTTACAGTTTTCATGATTTCACGCATCTCATTTTTAATACGCTTAACCTCTGAAAGCCCAAGCTTATGAATCTCATCAGCTTTCATATCTGTATCAGTCATCTGTTTAAGACTGAAGTTGTAGTACGCCTTCCCTCCAGGAAGCGCCCAAACCCCTTTAGACTCAGGAGATCTTGTTTCAAGGTCTGTCATGTAAGCAATAAATTTTTNNATATGCAGGACCAAGCTTTGTTGAAAGTGCAATTTCAAGCTCTCTAGTAAGTATCTTCTTTTTTACAGGAGACAGCTTTTTAAGCTTTCTTAATTTTGTTTTAAAATCAGCATACAAAGGAGCTTTTCCCTTACCCTCAAAAGGAAACCCACTAATGATATTCTTTGAATCAGAAATCACCTTAGCAAAAACAAAGTTAGGATACTTAACCCCTTTTTCCTCTTGAGCCTTTAAGCCAATCAACAGATCTGAAAACATTTTGTTAACAGCTTTTACTCTTTGAATATAAGCTTTTGCATCTGACTCACTATCAATTCTATGCATGTTAATTAAAAACGTTGGTATCATCGATTGCAGACCATGCATTTGGTTCACATAATAACCATGATACATATACTTAAAGCCTTTAATTTGCGATTCAAGTTTCTCTTTATAAAGTCTATAACTAAGCTTTGTCTTTTCATCTAAAGCGTCATATTTAAATTTTCTCATCTCTTTTAAAGAGGCTTTTGTAAGTTCATGCCCTTCTAAGAAAAACTCGTGAGAAATATCATTAAGCTCCCCATACCTTTTCTTCTGTCCCATGTAAGTATACATCATTGGAGAGCGCTCCAACCCCTTTGCAAATTCTTTTGCAAAAAAATGATTAACTTTTTTTGACTCACTCACCGTATCTTCTGCTGAATATTTTTTAACTGTAGAGCAAGCACTAAATAAAAACGCTAAACCCAGTATTGAAATTGATAGAAATCTCATCATCCCCCCTTAGATTGAGAAGATGCTACCTAGAAATTTTTAAGAAATCATTCCCCTGCAAGCTCTAGTGCCACACCGTAGCTTAGCGCTGCGCGTCCATCAAAGTAAAGGTCCTCTAGACCCACTAGATTGCCTTTTGACAGCGCNNTCCTCATCTTTAGCTCCCGCCAAATAGTCATTTCTTAAATTCATAGACACCCCGTCATATTCAAGAAGGTCAAAATATAAATCCATATCCACTATTTGATTAGCCCTTATTTCAGCAATTTCTTCTCTACACTCAGTCGCATCCAAGTTTTCACCACACTTGTTTCTTAAAAAAATTAAGTGTGCACCGCCAAGCCTTGGATTATGAACCATAAAACTAGAATCAGCCCTTGCCTGTCTTTTTAACCCACCAACAAAAATAGGAACGCATGCGCTTTTACACTCAGCCCCAGCATAGGTTTCTAGTTCTTTCTCTTTAACAAGTTCAATAATGTCTACAGCAGTGACAGCCCCACCCTTATGGTCAAACATTATCCCACCCTTAGAGTTTAGATGAAGCTTTTTCAGTGGCACCTGCCCAGGAAAATTATAATCCCCGCCTTTTCCCCATAGATTCATCTCATCATATAAAACACCTTCAATAAGACCGTCCACAAAAAGACTGTCTCCATAACGCCTACACTTAAATGTATCTGGAGATGTTGGAAGGTCTGCAGAGTATGAGTAGCACATTGTACCAAAGTTAAAATATGATTTATCCCATAAACCTTGAAAAGAAAAAGCCTCTGAGGCAAGTGCTGTATTTGCGCCTAATAACAAAACCAATAGACCTAAGACTTTAAAACTTTGCATCCCCTTAAACTCCTTATGCATAAGGAGTTTAAGCACATGTTGAACCTTTTGTCGAGATGACATTCACCGCCCCAAAACAAGAAAAGTTCACCACCCCACTAGACTTTTAGTGATGCTAACTCACACTTATTGTTAACAAATACGCAGTCTAACCTTATAGTTACAACCATGGACACTATCGTTAAAACTTTTCTCATATTGCCCTTCATTTACACACTCTCCTCATGTACCAGTAAGAATACATCCACAGAAGCACAATGCAGCCTCTCAACAATTGAAGAGGACCTTAATAACTCTCTGACGCAGGCAACAACCGACACTGACTTCTCTTTTTATCTAGAAAGAGAAGACGGCAAAACATATGCCTACAACAGAGGAGGCTCCACGCTTAACACTACCTATGAATCAGCCTCCACATCAAAATGGGTTTCTGCAGCTATTATTCTATGGGCGCTTGATCAGACTCCTGGACTGACTCTAACAGACATTCCCTCAAACCACTTTACCTGGTCAATGCCCCCAACTGACCCTTTATACAATACAACGCTCTCACAGTTACTTAGCTTCACATCAGGACTCCAGGAAGAGGCTGCATGCTTAACACTTGGCTTTCCACTAAAAACATATAACGAATGTATAAATGACCTATCTGGAAGCATCGTCTCTTTAAATACAGGGAATGGGTACAGCCCAAATACAAGTTTCTACTACTCAAATTCTCACCTGCAAGTTGCCGGCGCAATGGCTGTCTCCTCAGGAAGTCATACCAGCTGGCAAGATCTATTTAATGCCTTTCAAGTGTCTACCGGCTTGTTTCCCAACTCTTCTTACAACCTTCCAAGCATTACAAATGCAAGACTTGCAGGAGGCATGAGTTGGACAGGGTCTGACTATATTAGCTTTCTTAAAAGTTTGCTCCACAACACTCTTCTTTCAACATCCACACAAAATGAAATGTTTAAAGACCATGTAGAAAACCTACCCATAGCTTACTCTCCAGCCTTTACCGGCCTGGGAGAGCAGTGGCATTATGGTTACGGCACATGGCTTGAATGCAACAACTCAACTTTTAACTGTTCATCAATAGATTATTACTCCAGCCCCGGTGCTTACGGAGCTTATCCTTTTATTAACTTTGACAAGAAGTTTTTTGGTTTAATAGCCAGACAAGGAGCCCTTGGCACTTATGTCAATGGAATTGCTCTCTTTAGATCCGTTAAGTCTAAAGCTGAAGAATGGGCCTCTTGTACTAACACCTGATAAAATTTCTTTTAATCAAAACAAAGACCAAGACTGCCTTTAAAGCTAGACACTGCTTTACAAGAAAACTTTTTTACACCTTGCGGAGTTTCTACAAAAAGCTTCATACCGCTATTCATATCAACTTCTGCACCAGGTTTAGTTAAGCGAACACCCGCTCCTCCAATTGAGAATGTAAAAACATCTACATCAATTTGAGCACCATCAGTTCCTTTTAAAAAACCCTTAAACTCCACACTGTATCTCTTGTATCTTCTTTTTTGCTCTTTTGAACGCGCACGCCTTACTGCCAAAAGTGGTAGAGCAAATAGCAGCATCATAAAAATATTAGAAAAATTAAGGTCTTTTTTACCCATCTTTTGGTTGTGGTTTTTATATAACTCTTTCACTCGCCCACAACCAAATCCACCATCTTCACCGTCATTTAAAGACGCCAAATCTCTTGAAGAATACTGATACACAGGAGTGTAATCAGGAAGGTATGTTGCCTCTGAACTGTTCGCTACTACTAAATTTACCGCACTCTGGAAGTTAACTCTTCCACCTGTGATACTTGATCCATTTAAACTTGCAAACGTATCAACAGAGTTCATCATATCTCTTTTTAATTGATAGCCGGTAAAGTGAGGAGCTTCTTGAGCCATCAATACAGCAAGACCTGCAGTAAATGGCGTCGCCATACTTGTTCCGCTTGAAGCAACAAATCCACCACTTGGCGAAGCACTCACAATATTAACACCAGGAGCTGCAAGATCTACTGTAGAAGCACCAAAGTTAGAAAAATAAACTAGATCATCACTATCATCTGTAGCCCCAACTGATAACACACTTGGAACATCATAACTTGCAGGATAAATTGGAGATTGATCATTATTTGTTCCACTGTTTCCAGCAGCTGCTACAAATAATGTGTTTTGAAAAAAGGAGTAAGCTATTGCTTCATGAAGAGCTCCTGAATATCCACTCCCACCCCATGAGTTATTTAAAATCTTTGCTCCATTATCAACAGCATAATAAATTGCATCAATAGCATCAGATGTTGTCCCAACCCCGTCACCATCTAAAAACTTAAGAACCATAACCTTCACTCTTGGAGATGTCGCATTACTTACATTAGAAATATCTTCCGTAGAACCAACTACTATACCCGCCACATGAGTTCCATGTCCCGAGCCGTCCGCCAAGTTATTATTTCCATCAAGAAAGTTCCATCCATTAAAGTCATCAATATAACCGTTGCCATCATCATCAACACCCGGGGAACCATTCACTTCAGCCAAGTTTGACCAGAGCCTTCCTGTGTTACTAAAAATAGAGTGATTTACATTAAGACCTGAATCTAAAACAGCCACTGTCACAGGAGCCCCTGAACCAAATCCAACACTCCAGCTTTGTGGAGCCATAACATCAGCTCCTGTTAGCGGTGAGTACTGTGCCTTTACATAGTAATTAGGTTCAGCATAAAGAACATCAGGGTTCTCTCTTAAGTCTTTTAATGTTTGAGCATCATCCCCTTGAGTTGATCCGCCCGCCTTTAAAGAGTATGTGTTTATTTTTCCCCATGACTTATGAAGCTTTAGGTTATGCTGAGTTGAAGTCTTTCCTAACGCCTGAAAGGATGACACCTCGCTCTTATAACGCACTATAAATTCACCTGGAACCGCGTCCTGAGAATATCCTGAAACAGAATACCCCAAAGAGACCACACACACTATAAATGTTTTAAACCGAATAAAAGCCATGAAGCCTCATCGGAACGAGGCTAGACTTTAGTGAGTCATTCTGGTGCTTTTTTTATATAACCGCTTACTGATTTAAAAGTTGCTGGTTCAACTCTACGTTTAAACCGGCTTTCTCATTTTCATACATAAGGTCAATAAGCTGATTACTCCTAGCTTTTGTATTATTTTGAGCCACTTTATCGTCTGATTTTGAGACCAAACTGTTAAGTTTAATAAAGTATTCACCCTCTTCAAAAGAAACAATGTTCTTATACACTTCGTTTTTTCTTAAAGATAACAGCTTATCTGCAATTTCTTCAGAAGCCCCGATGCCTGGAAGTGTAGGAGCTCCAAGCGCATACTTTTGCTCAGCATCCCACTTTAAACCTGCTTGAGTAAGGCTTGCTTCAAAGTCTGAAGGCCCTTTCTTCACAGCATCCACTAGTTTTGCTTTTAAAGCCGATACGCCCTGCTCCTGCAAGTAAGCTTTTGCCACCTCATCCTTAACATCGTCTAAAAGCTTGATTGATTTTGGTTTTGAATTTCTTAAGTGAAGAATCGCGTAGCCAAGGCCTGTTTTAAAAGGAGCACTCACCTCTCCCTTTTTCATAGAAAAAGCCTTCGCCTCAATTTCTGGAGAAAAGCTACCTCTTATAATTTCACCTAAATCACCACCCTTGTCTTTTGACAGTGGATCTTCTGATTCAACCTTAGCAATCTCAGCAAAATTAGCTGCTGTTAATTTTTTTGAAACTTCTGTAGCCTTAGCCTGATCTTTAATTAAGATATAACCAAGCTCAGCTTTTGCAGGAACATCAAAGCTTCCCACCATCTTATTATACTGCTCTGTTAACAAAGGCTTGCTCTTTGTATCTTGAACAAACTCATCTATAGATTCTTTAGAAACTTTAACAGCTTTTTGCAGCTCGTCCTTATTAAGCTTTATCAAGCTATAGCCAACTTCAACATTTGAAGCCGCTTTTGATAGCTTTTCTTCTTCTTTTGACTTTGAAAGAGAGCCTGAAAACATATCATAAATTCTTCTTGATGCGATGTCTTTAGACACCATATCTTCAAATTTTTTCGCTGTAGACCTCGTGTTCTTTAAGTATGTGTTGTACCTATTGTACGAAAATTCACCATCTTCTTGAAATGCCGGAATATCCTTTTTTATAAAGTCAGCAACCTCTACAGGAGAAACTATTAAGTTCTTTTTCTTTGCGTACTGGTTAAGCACTTCTCTTTTAACTAAGCCTTCTAAAACCTGAACTTTTAAGTTTTTCTCAAAGTATGGAGGAATCTCTCCATTAAAAAGTTTTGAATACTGATCTCTAGTTCTCTTTAGTTGGTCTGTGTAATCTCTTAACGTAATCGACGTAGAACCTACTTCAGCTGCAGTGTTTACAGCACCACCGCCGCCACCAAGCCCTGGAATCATGAAGACAAAAGTGGCTATAATCATTCCGAAAATAAGTGCATACACAACGTAATTTATAACATTTCTTGATTTCTTTGGGTTTCTAATTTTTTCAATCATGTCCAACTGTTCCTTTAAATTTAAAAAAAGTATTGCGCTTCATGGTGACACGAAATTTATATTGAGTAAACTTTTAGAACTGTATTAATTTAAAGTATTACAGACTAATTGGTAAGGAGACCTATTCCTCAGATGTTTTTTCAGTTTAACCTTAAAAAAGTACTTGCAGCCTCAGCGATCATACTTTTGCCTATTATTCTTTTTAACCTTGAGAGCTCGATGCGTATAATTGCATCACCTTTTATTGAGACCTCCTACGGCGTCCAAAACGCTTTAGGCTTTGTCAGCCAAGGAGTTCAGGACACCACGAGCAAATATTTAAACCTCATCTCCATAAGAAAGAATAACAAATTTCTGCTAAAAGAAGTGTCAAAGTTAAAAATGGAGAGCGTGGCCTATCAGGAGCTTAAACTAGAAAACACCCGCTTAAAACAGCTCCTTGAGCTTAAAGAAAAAAGTTCTATGAGGCTTATTGCAAGCTCTGTTGTTTCTGAGGACCTCCTCTCCGAGAATCAAACTCTCACTATCAACTCTGGCCTAAAAGAAGGCATTAAAGAGCAAATGGGTGTTTTAGGCCTAAATGGTGTTATTGGAAACGTTTTAAAAGCCTCCTCTAAAAGATCACAGATTCTTATACTCACAGACCGCTTTTTTGTAATTGAAGGAATCATTCAACGCTCAAGAGAAAAGCTTATTATTGAAGGAACTGGCGACGTACTTATCTCTGCAAAACACATAAGGTCTTCTTTAGACATTCAAATTGGGGATTTAATCGTTACATCTGGAAACGAAGGGATTTACCCTAAGGGTCTTCCCATTGGTGTTGTTCAAAATATTAAAATTTCAAATGCCGGCATTACAAAGACTGCCGCAATTCGTCCTTTAGCCGGTCTTTATAACGCTGAAGAGCTCTTTGTAATCGAATCCCCCGGGGAAACTGTAGAATAAATGGCAGGGCAAAATAAAACCTTTTTTTCAATTCTTGCGTTTTGCTTACAAATTCTTTTCTTTCTCTGCCTTTGTTCTATTGAGTCTATATTTTTTAGCCCAAGAAGTTCTTTCATTGAAATTGATCTGTGGATCATCAGTTTAGTTTTTATAAGCTTACACCGCGATATGTTTACAGGAATTCTTTTTGCTACAGTCACCCCATTTTTCCTAAGTGCTTTTTCAGGCATCCCTTATCACTCAGCAACGCTCAGCTTTTTAGGCGTTTTAACTGTACTACATATTATTAAAAGCCGTTCCTTTGCTCAAGGTCCCTCATACTTTTCAATCTGCTCTTTTATTGCAATCATAAGTTTTTATATTTTTTATTTTGCCTTAAGCTGGATCCTTGGTGATTCTGCAATCTACCACCCAAACATAGTAAAGTGGCTTATTTCAGCACTAACCTCCTCTGCTCTTTTTGTACTGATCAGGCCTATTCTAATTTTGATAGACTCTTCTTGTGACGTTAGGTACCCCGTTGGCTTTGAGGTCGAGAAATGAACATCTACGAATCTGAAGAACTTTCTCAATCAAATCAAAGCCGCGCAAAAAAAACAGTCATCATTGTTTTTGTTTTCATTCTTATAATTTTAATCCGACTATGGTTTTTACAAATCATTCAAGGCAGTAAGCTTAGAGCCTTCTCTGATAAAAACACCATTAAAGAGCAAAAAGTCCAAGCTCCTCGAGGAAACTTTTTAGATCGCAACGGACAAACACTTGTTACAAGTCGCCCTGGATTTAGACTGTCTTTAGACCCCAGTGCTTTTCAAAGGCAGCACGAGTTTGAACTAAAACTTATCATTGAACTCGCTTCTAACATTCTTAAAAAGGATCCTGAGCGACTACTTAAGAACACAATCCGAAACTATAGAAAAACAGGAACTTTTAATCCTGGAGTTATCGCCAAAGAGATCACACAAGATGAGGCTTTTAAGTTTAAGCAGCTTCGCTTAAAGTACCCAAAAATCCTTGTAGAGAGTGTAATTTTTAGAGATTACCCTCTTAAAGAATCAGGCGCACAGGTTTTTGGCTACGTTTCCCTTGCCTCAAAATCTCAAATCAAAAAGATGAAAAAACAAGGAAAGGTTTTTAAACTTGGAGACCAGATTGGACAAACAGGTTTAGAGAAATCTTTAGACTCTGCTGTTAGAGGCAAAGATGGAATTTCTTATGTTCAAGTAGATGCAAGAGGAAGAGTTCAAACAGCAGCAAACTCCTTAATCTCCTATATTGGACTTAACAATGTTGACCCAAAAATTGGAAACAACATCATTTTGACCCTTGATAAAGATCTTCAAGCAGAAGCTTTTAAAGCTTTTTACCGAGAAGATAAAACCGGCATTAGAAAAGGCGGCCTTGTCGCCTTAAGCATTAAAGGAGAGGTTTTAGCTTGGGCCTCAAATCCTTCTTTTAACCCTGATGTGTTTCAAACAGGAATTTCTTCAGAAAGCTGGAGGCAGCTTAATACAAACAAATACAAACCCTTAACTGATAAAGTTGCACAAGGCACCTACTCTCCAGGTTCAGTTTTTAAACCTTTTGTTGGACTGGCAGCTCTACACTTAAATGAAATTAAGAAATGGACAAAGGTAGACTCCCCTGGGGTTTTCCGTTTTGGAAACAGAGACTATAGAGATTCTAGAAGAGCTGGACATGGTGTTGTCACCTTAAGTGAGGCCTTAGAAGTTTCTGGAAATGTTTTCTTCTACAAATTAGGGGTGGCACTTGGAGTTGATGCTATGACAGCCGTAATTTCAAGACTCGGTATAGGACAAAACACAGGAATCAAATACATCCAAGAGTCTAAAGGCCTGCTCCCTACTACTGAATGGGCAAAGAAGAACCGTTCAGAGTCTTGGCAAAAAGGTGAAGACCTTAGTTACTCTATTGGACAGGGCGCTATTAACACAACTCTTTTACAACTTGCCAGAGGCTATTTAAGCCTCGCTTCAAAAGGTAAAGTTATTAAGCCTATTTTGGTAAAAGAAATTCTGGACGGCAACGGAAAAACCGTTAAGTCTTTTGAACCTGAACTAGTTGAAAACCTAACTGATAAAACAAGCCTTGGAATGAGAAAGCGCGATTTTGAATCTGTTCTCGAGGGACTCATTAAAGTTGCCCACGGTGAGCATGGTACAGCAAGGTACCGCTCTTCAAAGAAGTTTTTAATGGGCGGAAAAACTGGAACGGTACAAGTAAGGTCTTTTAAAGCTGATGACATCTATGCAAAATGTGAAAATCGCCCTGAAAAAGATCGTCACCATGGTATTTTTGTAGGCTTCGCCCCTGCAGAAAATCCTGAAATTATTGTAGCTGGACTTGCACTTCACTCATGCCATGGTGCCAGTGGTGCAGCTCCTATGGTCACCGATCTTTTGACAGCTTACATGAAGAAACACCACCCTGAAGCCTTTGAACCTAAGGATAAAAAGTAGTTATGGAACTTAAAGACACCACAACAAAAACTGATTTTAATTTTATATTTCTTTTAGTTACATTAACTGTGATTTCTCTTGTTAATCTTTATAGCGCCTCTCACTCTCTAGTCTCAACTGGAACTAGCCGTGTCTTCATATCGCAGGTGGTTTGGTTTGCCGCTGGGTGGGTTTTATTTTTAGCTCTTACATTCATTAACTTTAACTTTATAAAGAGACTCACGTGGCCTATTTACGTAATTAATTTAGGCTTTTTAGCAATCGTTCCCCTTGTTGGAAAAAGTTTTTATGGGGCACAAAGATGGATTGATTTTGGATTCTTTAGATTCCAACCCTCTGAAACTATGAAAATAGCTTTAGTTCTTGCACTAGCTGCTGTTTTATCAAAAAAGCTTTCAAAACCCTCCTTAAACATCAAAGACCTTATTCCTCCAGTAATTCTTCTACTTATTCCTTTTGCCCTAACAGTTATCCAACCTGATTTAGGCACATCTTTAGTTATGGCTGCTGTTGCAGGCTCCATGGCTCTTTTTGTGGGCATTGATAAAAGGATTTTAGTTTCAGCCTGTATTATAGGCTCCTTCTCTCTTCCAGTCATATGGACTTACGGACTTAAAGGGTATCAAAAACAACGAGTCTACACCTTCTTAAACCCTGGGAAGGACGTTCGTGGCGGTGGTTACAACTCAAGACAATCTAAAATTGCCGTTGGAAGTGGAATGTTTCTAGGTCGCGGCTATAGAAAAGGCACGCAGTCACAACTAGAGTTTTTACCTGAGCGCCATACTGATTTTATTTTCTCTGTTTTAAGTGAAGAGCATGGCTTTATAGGATCTGTGTTTATTGTTTTACTCTTTTTGTTTTTATTCTTAAACATTATAAATATAGCTCAACTGAGCATAGACCCTTACGGGACACTCGTATGCATAGGGGTTGGCGCGTTTATTTTTTGGCACTTTTTTATAAATGTTAGTATGATTACAGGAATGCTTCCTATTGTGGGCCTTCCTCTACCGCTATTAAGTTATGGAGGCTCATCAATTCTCACCACTATGGGCGCTCTAGGCCTTATTTCAAGTGTAGCCAGAAAAAGAAGCCTGTTTAATTAAAACAGGCTCTTTTAAAAAATTAAATTTGAGCAGTTAGCTTTCCTAAAATTTCTTCTTTAGGAAGATTTCCCATTAATGTATCAACGTCTTTTCCTTCTTTGAAAATGATCATTGTTGGAATACTTCTAATTCCAAACTTTTGAGCCGTCTCTTTATTTTCATCAATGTTAATTTTAATGATTTTTACTGACTCAGCTAACTCACCAGAAATTTCTTCAAGTTTAGGTCCTAAGGCTTTACATGGCCCACACCACTCAGCCCAAAAATCAACTAATACTGTCTTCTCAGAGTTCACAACTTCTGTCTCAAATTGAGAATCATTAATATTCAAAATACTCATACTTCCTCCTCAAACACCTCTAAATGGGTTAAAATACATTCTACAGCTCCATCAACCAGATCTCAAGAATATTATAGATTCTCATCAAATGTGAGACCAAATGCACCGAGACACTTAGTATGAGTACTTTAAATATTTTAATTGTTGATGACTCTGCCGAGTTCACCTCTGGCATAAAGCGCTTAATCAATTCAATGGGACACACAACAACCATTTGCTTTGAACCTGATCAAGCGAAACGCATGATAAATCAGCACATTTTTGACCTTGCTCTGATAGACTGCTTTATGCCTACTACTGACGGCTTTACTCTTGCTGGCGAGTTAAACACTATGATTAAAGAACAAGGGCACCCAACAAAAATCATTTTAATGAGTGGGATCCTTGTTGATGAAGCTTCTAAAAAAGAAGCCCACTCATACCCTTACGTGGAAGACTACCTACTTAAACCTCTTTCAAAAGAACTCCTTTTAAAAGTTTTTAGTAATTACATTCCTGAAGAAAACTCTTCTGTTCTGACAGAACTGCTTCAACAAGATCTTAACACTTCTGATATTAATGACATTTTAACTTCAGCAACAAAAATTGACGGCTATGAACTCTGCTACCTACTCCCCTTGCTTTCAAACAATGAACTCTCATACAAGATAAATCTTACTGACTCAGCAACAGGAAATAGTTTTTCTATTAATCTACGATCGGGTTTTCTCTCTAGTATTTCATCTTCAGAATACAACAATTCACTTGGAGAACTCTTAGTTGGGCTTGGCTACCTAACAAGAGAAGACCTCTCTTCATATCTCAACTCTGAAGCCTTTAAAACAAGCAAAGTTCCTATTGGCAGAGCTCTTGTAAACTTAAATCTACTAAGCCCACACGCCGTCCCTGTTGCTTTAAAACAGCAAAGCTTGAACCGTTTAGACGACCTACTACTACTTGACGATCTTTCTGTTTCCTTTGAGCAGCAAGGAAATGAGGTGGGGTATGACCACTCCACAAGTTTAAACCAGTATGATATTAAAAAAGAAGCCCGTATATGGATAGAATCAAAACTTTCAAAACCGGCTAAGAAAAAATTAAAAGCTAACTTTTCAGATCTAAAATTTCAAAAGAATCCTGTTCTTTTTGGAAACGGATTTGAGAAAGAAGAACTAGATTCTATTCTAGACACTGACTCCACAAAGTATACAGATGTTGATATTGCAACTCTCTTCTCTCATCTTGTTGAGGGGAATATTGAAGCTGCAAAGACCACTAACACCTCCTTCTCTGTAGAAAAACAAGCTCTCTTAAAGAAAATAGAGAGTTTAAAGCTTAAACTAAAGCAAAACAATCCGTACTCTCTTCTAGGAGTGGACCCTGAAGACGTTAGTGACCAAAAAATTTCAAAGTCCTATCAAAACCTTGCAAAAGAACTTCACCCAGATAAAATTAACAGCATACTAGCAGATAGTGAGCTTGAAGATGCTCAAACTATTTTTACTGAAGTCACTAAAGCTTTTAATCTAATCAAAACATCTGACAACAGAACCACTTATGAGAGCTTTAAAAAGAACCAAGGGACTCAAGAAAAATTACAATGCAACAATACTCTTGAGGCATCCAAAATATTGCTAAATAAAGGGGAGTACTCTAAAGCTTATGAAGTTTTAAACACTCCTCCAATGCACACAAACCACCCTAAAGAATTTGGCCTATACTTTCTTTGGGCTGCAATAAAAAGTGGGAATTTTAAAGAAATCGAGTCTAAATACAGTCCTCTTCTGAATTTTGAACAAAAGAAACTTACAAATAAAGCTCTATATTACTACATAAAAGCCGTTAAGGCCTTAGAGCAAAATAACCTTGAGGAGTTTCAAAATTTTATACAATCGTCCTTAAAAGAAAGCCCTCAGTTTCTTCCTGCTCGAAGAGAACTTCAGATGGCTAAAGGAAGAACAGCATCTCCAAGGAGAGCTGCTTCAAAATCATGGTTTAGCTTTAAGAAATCATCCTAGACTCCTACAAGAAAGTCCTTTAAATTAAGTTATGCTTAACCCTAGGGCCTTTCTTTATATACTGAAATCTATATTTCTACCCTTTTTAATGTCTCTTTTGACATTCTTTTCTTTAATTTTTGTTTTCCAATTTTTACAAAACTCTCACCTCTTTTTTCAAGACTCTTCATCGTTTAAGTTAGTACTTCAGATCTTTACCCTTTTAGGCGCTTCATACCTTCCCCTAATCACACCTTTTTGCCTTCTCTTTGGGATTCTTTTTGGACATGGGAGGCTTAGCAGTCAGTCAGAGTTCACTGCACTCGCTTCTTTTGGTATTTCAAAGTGGCAACTTGCACAGCCTGCTATTTTCTTCACCCTTATTTGCACTGTAATTTGCTTTAACTCCATTCACACATGGGGACCCAATGCAAAATTTAAATCTCGCTCCCTTGAATACGCTTTAAAGAAAAAAATTGCAGTTACAGCATTCCAGCCCGGCGTCTTTCTTACTCAAATACCAGGCATAACTATTTATGCTGAAGATGAATCCTCTGACAAGACACTTAAAAATATCCTTATTGTAAATGAACAGGGTGAAAGTTATGAGATTTTTTCAAACTCAGGAAAGCTCATTAAAGAAAATGACTCTAGCGACCTTGGAATAGACCTACTCGACGGTCAAATTTATAGCAATCTAAAAGAAGACAAAAGCAACTTGATCATTAATTTTAAAAAATACTTTATTCAACTTTTTAGGTCTAAAGAGAAGAACAAAACAAAAACTAACATTGGGAACCGCTCATCTAGACAACTAAAAAGCCTTTTATCTTCAAAAGATTTTTCAAAAAGCACTATTTATATAGAGCTCAACAAAAGAAATATGTTTGCTCTATCCTGCATATTCTTTCTTATTCTTGGAGCGATGTTTAGTATTAGACTTCACAACAGAAGCTCAAAAGGAAGCGGCTTTTTTACAGCCGTACTTATTGCAATTTTCTTTTGGATAGCTCTTTTTACATCTGAATTCTTTGCCGCATCTTTAGAAAACTCAGCATTAATGTACACCCCTATTTTATTCTGTGCTTTATTTTGTTTTGCCACCTATAAATGGATCAAGCTTAACTCTATAATTTGATAAGCCCCTTCCTCTAAAAGCTTTACATTTCCTGAAAACCTCTCATCCCATAAAGCCGCAGGGAGAACATACAAATCTCTTCCCTGCTCTAAAGCATACTTTGCTGTCACCATAGTCCCACTTTTTATTTCAGCCTGAATAACTAAAACTTTTTTTGACAAACCTGATAACAAATAATTTCTAGGATGAAACAATGATCTACAAATTTTCCTTTCTGGGTGAAACTGTGAGACTAATAAAAATTTTCCCGTTTTAAAATAACCCTTTAAACTCCTCCTAAGGCTTAGTGGGTAGATTTCAAATATCCCAACAGGAAGAACACAAATATTAGAAACCCTTGCCTTACAGGCTTCACGGTGAACGGCCTGATCTATTCCAATCGCTCCCCCTGAAACAACCACAACACTCTTATCTATTTTAACAATCTCTTCCTTAAGCCACCTTAAGGCATTTAAATCAGGTCTTCTGCTTCCAACAATACCGAGCGCTTTCTTTCTGCCCAGTAAATCAATATTTCCATATACGGAAAGAACCCATGGAGGAAAATCTACTTCTTTTAGACTCTCTGGATATAAGGGGGATAGGTATGTAATTGTTTGAGCACCAGCTTTTAACGTCTTTTTCTTTAACCTTATAATCTCTAGATGGTGTTTTTTATAAAGACTTTTTAAAGCGACACAAGGACTGCCGCTGTTAAGCATACTCTTAATGAGCTGATCAAAATACTTGCCTGAATAAAACCACGATACAAATAAAACATCTTCCATTTGTACTCATGTGCAATATGTATGTTTCTCTTCTTACCTACTACAAAGTAAAGCTATGTCCGCTTTTAGCGTGAAACCCCTAGCCTGTTCCCTGAAGAAACCTCACTGGATAAGTTAAAAACAACTCCTGTTGCGTGTCTGTTTGTCACTTTTGCAATTTTAACATACCCAACACTCTTTTGAACGTACTTACCTTCCTTACCTAAAACACTTGAACCAAAGTTATTAAAAATAGGATAGATCTGTCCAGGCTCAACACCTTGCCTAGCTCCACCTCTTAAGTAAACAACCTCACTCTCTCCAACAATCAAAACATCCTCTAAGTTATTAGCGCCCATTATCTTAACCTTGGAGTTCTCTTTTACACCTACAATACGGTCAGTCTTATTCGGCAGGCTTATAGTCATTGGCTCTTCTGTTGAAATCTCTGTCCCCACACCAATTAAATCATTACAGTTAACAACCCTTGCAATGTACTCATCTTCACTAGCCCTTCCAAGGATTTCTATAGAGCCCAGCCATTCAACCATATCAACTTTTAGCTTTTTTTTTCCTGAAAAAAGCCCCCCACTAGTGTATTTAAAAAGACTAAATCTTTGAGCGATTCTAGCCCCCTCCCCTTTAAAAGAAACGCTTACGAGAGTTCCCACTTTAGCTGATAATGCTTGAGACTGAATTCTTGTCACCTTACCCACAGAAAGAGGTTTACTTGAAACAACCTCGCTTGTGATCTCAACTCTTCTTTCTTCACCTACGGCAGCCCTTTTATTCACACTAATAGATTCAAGCATTTCTTCTTCTTTAGATTTCTCACCACCTGCTTTAAAATAGTTTTGAAAGACCTCAGGGATTTTGGCCGTATCTTTTGTAATTGGTTCTGGTGGTATTAAGGGGTGCACAAGGCCCGACCCATAAGTGTATGATTGAGATCTTATACTATCCATTCCAAAACGTGGAGGCGCAATAGCAGTTCCCCCTGAAAAATAAATAACTTGGCCTTTTTCGATAATATGAGGGTTTGTAATATTAGAGTTTATAGACCAAATCTTAGGCCAAAACTCAGCGTCTCCAAAAAGAGTTTTACTGATTCCATAAAGAGTATCACCTCTTTCAACAGAGTAAGTTCTTTCAACTCCAGATTGCTCAAGAACCGACTCCCAGCCCTCTGTTGGATCACTATTAAACTTTACATAAGACTGTGCACAAAAAGACACGAGCATAATTCCTAAAAATAAAATACATGAAAAAGATGCTGTCATTGTGGAATATACTCTCTTTTTTTCTGCTACAAATTTAAGGCCCATATCATTAGTTTTCCACAGTTTCTGTGGAAAAGAAGCCGGGTCCAGACCTCAACTAGACTTTGGTGGCGGGGTTCAGCCCAATGCGCACTTTTCGTCCATGGTATAAGTTTATTCCAAAATATGTCTCTTAATTGTCCAATCTTGAGCAGGCGATCAGATATAAGTCTTTGCAGACAAAGCTTATGGATTTACATGAACTTTGTTTAGCCTTTTTAAATCATCCCATACCTCAGGCATTAGCCTGCGGGAAAGCCCTAAAACACAGCAGCTCCCGGGACCTGATATTAACCTTTGGCTCTCTACATTTTTTTGTTGTTTCCGGTGCACACCTTAACTTTGTACAACATTATCTTAGCAAAACAAGAATCCCTAAAAGCGCAGAGGTTATCACATTAGGCCTTTTCGTAATGACCTGTAATTTTTCAGCGCCTATCACAAGAAGTTTTCTGCAGTACTCTTTATGCTTGAAAAGAAATCACTCACTTCCAAAAGAACTACTCCCTCTGTTTTCATATTTCATATGCGCGCCAGTCTTTATTTTCTCAAACCATTTCACCTCTCTTGGGTTAAGCTTCCTTTTTACCTCTATCATTTCAATCAATATAAAATCTAAGTACTCAAACCTACTCATCTACATCCTTGCACTTCCTGTTTTCTTAAATGTCTTAGGCCTTCCCCACNNCTATTCAAGCGTCTTTCTTTTACCTTTTGTTACAGTCCTAATAGCCCTTCTGCTCCCTCTTTCTTTTCTTTCTCTTTTTTCAAACTTTATTGAGGCTTTTGTAGTAAAAACCTGGTGGTTTTTTGAAGACTCGCTCAAATACTTACACACCTTTTACAACCACCCTGTAAAACCAAAGGCTGACTTCCATTCGTTCACAAACTTAAACCTCTTCTTCTACGGAGCAATAATCAGTCTAACCTCATATCTACTAGGAGTCTTATGGAGAAGATCTTCATATTCTTTTTAATTCTTACAAGCTCAAGGCACTTACAAAGCACCTTAAATTGGGGACCACAAGTTTACGTCTCTAGAAACAGAGTCAGACTTAAAGAGCTTGGCCGCTCACTAGACAACCCACTAAAGCTAAACTCTCAAATTTATGTTTATAAAAGTATTTACAGTGCTAAAAGGTCCGGCCTTAGAAGAAAAGACTTAATCACCTTAGTCTTTACAACCTCAAAAAAGAAAAAGCCGCCCTTAAGAAAAGACGGCTTACAAATTTTTATCCCTGCCAATAAATGGGGAATGTTTTACTTTATTAGATAAGTTGATCTAAAGGAGTGTACTTAAGGCCTAAATCTTGAGCTACAGGCTCATAACACACTTCTCCACCATAAACGTTCACGCCAGTTTTAAGAAGCGGAGTTTCAACTAAGGCCTCTTCTAAACCAAGATTTGCAATTCTTGTTGCATAATGAAGTGTTGAATTTGTTAAAGCGTAAGTAGACGTTCTTGAAACAACACCCGGCATATTTGGAACGCAGTAATGAATCACTCCATTTACTTCAAAAGTTGGCTCTACATGAGATGTCGGTTTACAAGTTTCAATACATCCACCTTGGTCAACGGCAACATCAACAATAACTGAACCTTTAGACATTCTCTCAACCATATCTTTAGTCACAAGCATTGGAGCTTTTCTCCCTGCTACAAGTACTGCACCAATTACAAGGTCAGATCTTAAAACAGATTCTTCAATGTTTTTAATGTTTGAGTGAAGAGTTCTTATACGTCCTTCAAAAATATCATCTAAATACTCAAGTCTATTTTGGTTAACATCTAAAATTGTAACTTCAGCCCCTAAGCCCATTGCCATCTTTGCAGCATTGATCCCTACGATTCCACCACCAATAATAGTAACTTTACCTGGGTGAACACCTGAAACTCCACCTAAAAGAATTCCTTTTCCACCATGGTCTCTTTGTAAGTAGTAAGCTCCAACCTGTGTTGCCATTCTTCCTGCAACAGCACTCATCGGCATAAGAAGAGGCAAACCTCCATTTTTATCTTCAATAGTTTCATAGGCTACAGCTTTTACTTTTTTCTCAACTAAAGCTTTTGTCAGTTCAGGCTCAGCTGCTAAGTGAAGGTATGTGTAGATAATTTGGTTTTCTTTCATCAAGCCATACTCATCTGGAAGAGGCTCTTTAACTTTAACAATCATATCGGCTTTAGAGTAAACTTCAGCTTTTGTGTCTAAGATCTTAGCTCCACTCTTAACGTAGTCTTCATTCGTAATTTGCGATCCAAGGCCAGCATCTTTTTCAACATAAACAGTGTGACCATCTCTTACGAGCTGTAAAACACCCGCTTCTGTCATACCTACTCTGTTCTCACTAATTTTAATTTCTTTAGGAATTCCTACTATCACTTCATACCCCGCTATTTCTTATCTTCTTGTTTAACTATTTTTTTAAAAAACCAACGTCTGCTCAGTCCATAAAGCAGCTTTACTATTTAATGTTTTAACTAGCTTATTCATAAGATCATGCCCAGCTTTATTTAGCTTCAAATGACCTTTTATCGGTCTGCCTAAAGTTGAAATATCACCAACAGCATCTAAAATCTTATGCCTTATAAACTCGTCTTTATAACGCAGTCCATTAGGGTTAAGAATCTTCTCCTCATCCAAAATAATGGCGTTATCAAGTGAGCCTCCTAGGCCAAGTCCCTTAGCCCTAAGCATCTCAACGTCCTTCATGAACCCAAATGTCCTAGCTTGAGCAATTTCACTTTTAAATGATCGCGGGTTGATCTCAATACTCATTTCCTGAGCTCCAATCACCGGGTGAGCAAAGTCTATTTTTGCATCAACTTTAAAACCCATATAGGGTTCTATTGATGCCATCTTATCACCTTCTGTAAACTCAATCTTTTCCCTAACAACAATATAATTTTTGGGAGTTGATTGCTGAAGAATGCCAACAGCCTCAAACCCTTCTAAAAAGGCCATTGCGCTGCCATCCATGATTGGAAACTCAGGGCCATCAACCTCAAAGATCAGATTGTCTAACTCTAACGCATTTGCAGCAGCTAAACAGTGTTCCACAGTTGATACCGTAAAGCCATCTCCACCCAGTGTTGTCGCCATTGAGGTTGCATAAACCTCACTTGCAAGCATTGGAACAAGCTCTGAATCCAAGTCCGTTCTTTTAAGCAAATAACCTGTGTTTACAGGGGCTGGAAACACATTAAGAGTGACCTCTTTTCCTGTGTGAACCCCTATGCCTTTAAATTCTGCTATCTTATATAGTGTTTTCTGAAATCCCATAACCCTAGAGTCATTATATTTGTTTTTAAGTCAAGAAAGTTGTTTAATATGGGGGTATGAATGAACAAGAAAATTTAGACTATTTCACAAAGCTCCTAAAGGACAACCCTGCTTCAAAAGCCTTTGCCCCTTTAGCTGAAGGCTATAGAAAACTAGGAAATCTTGAAAAAGCGCTCCAAATTGCTCTTGATGGTGTGGCTATGCACCCCAAATTCAACAGTGGTAAGGTTGCTCTTGCAAAAATTCTGATTGATTTAAAAAAATTCGACTCCGCTGAAAAAGTCCTACTTGAAGTCACAAGTGGAGATTTTGAAAATTTATTAGCTCACAGATCTCTAGGTGAAGTTTACATCCACACAAACAAACTTCCTCAAGCTTTAGATGCCTTTAAAGCCGCTCTGTTAGCAAACCCTCTTGATAAAATGTCTGCAGCTATGGTTTCAAAATTAGAATCAGTTTCAGCAAAATCTTTTGGAGCTGAAATTTTTAACCACCTACCGCCGCATGAGGCCGCTGAACAAAAAGTTATTCGAAAAAAGAATCTTTCTATTCACTCAGCCCTTTCATACATAGATGCTCTTATAACACGAAACAACTATAGCCTTGCTGGAGAACACACCTCTGAGTATCTTTTAAGATTTCCAGGAAACCCTGAGCTTTTAAAAAGGCAAAACTATCTTACAAGCTTAAAAGAGCACAACCCTACTATCTCTAGAACTGAGGCTCTTTCTAAACCTGAGATTACTAAACAAAAACTTAAAGCGCTTTACGAAGCTGTTGAGCGCATTGATGCACAATTACAAGAACGCCCAGAACTTATGAAAGGTTAACTGATATGATTCAAACTTCCGACTTTAAAAAAGGATTAAAATTACTTCTCGACGGAGAGCCATATAACATCGTTGATTTTCAACACACAAAACCTGGAAAAGGTAATGCTTTCACAAAAGCAAAAATGAAGAATCTAATCACAGGAAACAATCTTGAAAGAACCTTCAAATCTGGTGAAAAATTTGAAATGCCTGATGTTGAGTTTAAGTCTGTAAACTTCCTATATTCTGATGAGTCAGGCTTTCACTTCATGGATCAAGTAAACTATGAGCAAGTTGCCCTTCAAGAAGAAGACCTTGCTCCTAAACACCTCTATCTTAAAGAGAACGATGAAGTAACAATGCTTTTCTTTAACGAAAGAGCAATTGGAATTGAACTTCCAAACACTGTAACTCTTGTTGTGGCTCAAACAGACCCTGGCTTTAAAGGAAACACTGTTACAAACACTTTTAAGCCTGCAACCATGGAAACAGGCTGTGTAGTTCAAGTTCCTTTACACACTAAAATTGGTGACTTACTTAAAATTCAAACTGAAGATGGCAAGTACCTTGAAAGGGTAAACCTTAAATAATTATGTTAGCACAGAACATCCTCTCTGCTTTTTTAACGGACTCTGGCTTAGATTTTGACTTATTTGAAAACCTGATCGAGACCTCCGACTCCATCCGAGGGGATATTTTAGATTTAGATGAAACAAACCTAAACCTTTTGTTTAAACTCTTAATTGACTCAAAAAGACCTTCAACTCTAGGAAAGCTGATAGCCCTACTTGAGGATGCCCATGCTGAGTACAACTCCTCTATTGCCATACTAGGCCTTATTAAATTTGACATACTCACCTCTCCAGAAGACCTCTCCTCAAGAACCCACCTTCTTAGCGGAATAAATAAAAAAAATGCTTTTTGCCTTAAACCTCACCTTGATTTGTTCCCTGAAAAGTACCAACAAATCATAGAAGCCTCAGTAGCGTTACAACGGCAAGCCAATGAAGCCTTCAGGGAAGACTTAAAGGATCAAATAGAATTTTTAAAATCAGAACAACTCACCGACAAAGCTTTAGAGATTGAACAAAAGCTTAAATTCCACTTTCCTGAGATTACCGAGAGCTTCTTATCTACAGAGCAGGTTGAAAAAAAATCCAAAGAACACAATTTTGCAAAAGTTATTGAGCGCAACATCTCTTTTGAGGCCCGCTCAAAATCAAGAAATTCCAAACCCAATAAGCGTGAAGAAACTCTAAAATCTGAAGCGAAGGCCTCTTTAGAGCTAGCAAACCTTTGGTACACAGAGCTTAAAGACTCAGACCCTGAGCTTTTACTTACTCAATTAGAGTTCATAGATTTTGACGACCCTGCTTTTTACTCAAAAATTTTAAAAGAGGCCAAACTAGATATTTGGACAAAAGCTTTCCTCTATATAAAATCTAAAAACTTTCTTGAGGGTTTGAATTTCTTGTCCACAAATGAATCTGCTCTATTAACAGATTCGTCTGATAGCATTTATAACTACTATTACACTAAAGGGGTCATGCTCTTAGGTGCTGGAATGCAAAAAGAAGCTGAAGAAATCTTATTAATCATCAAAGATCAAAAGGAAAATTTTAGGGATATTCAACTCCTTTTACAAAATGCCAAATAAAAATCACCTTATTATAGCTGCACTTTTGCTTGTTCTTATTGCTGGGGAGCACTTTTTCCACAACTCTATCTCCTCATTAATTCAAAAAGAGATCACTAAAGAAGTTGCCAAACAAGGTCTTGATGTTGATTTTCAAAAGGCTGACTATGGTTACCTGCCCCCAAGGCTAATTCTGGACACTATCACATATAAGGATGATACAGCCATCTTGTCTGCAGCAAAGGTTTCTTTATCCATCAAAATCTTACCCCTCATAAAAGGGCAGGTACAACCCAGCAGCTTAAGCATTGAGAGTGCGAACATCTCATTAAAAATAGCTCAATCAAAAAAATCAAAAAAAGGCACTAAAGCCTTCTCCATAGCTGATTTAAAGCTTGATGAAACCTTAGCCCTACTCCCTCTTGATCAAGTTCATGTCCTAAACTCAAAAGTCATCGCTTTTTTTAAAGGTGATATTGTTGATTTAGACGTTAAAAAGGCCTCAATTCAAAAACTTTACAATAAGCTACAATTAGAAATTCAGTCTAATGTGACTTTAAGAACCAGCGAATTAAAGGACAACTTTCATTTAAACACAAAAGTAAGGTGGCAAGAGAGTGGCTTTTTCTTAAACTTCTTTACTCTTCAAAAAGAAAACTCAATTGTACAGCTGTCAGGATCTTTAAAGGATAAAATCCTCACAGATTTTAGTTTAAATACAAAAGACATCTATCAAGATATAAATGAGCTTCGCGTAAAACTAAACCTCGACCTCTTAGAGTTTAATGACTTACTTATGTATCTTACAAAAGAAAGCATCCCGCCAAAAGCAAGCATAAGATCTTTTGCAGGAAGAGTTCAAGCCTCCGCTTACTACTACAACTCTGAAGAAACCAGTGACAAAAGTATCTTAAGTCTTCAAGCAAATAACTTAAAAACCCCTTTTATTTCTTTAGATGAGATCTCCACTAAAGGAGAATTGACTGATAAGGACTTTTCCACTGAATCAATTCAAATAAAACTTTCTAAAGAAAGCTCTCTGAACATTAACAACTTAAAAATTCAAAGAAAGAACAAATCATTTCTCCTCTCATCTGATTTAAAAAGTAAATTTATGAGGGTTGAAGACGTCCTCTCAAGCCTTAACCTTAAAGCCGGAAGTATCTCTATACCTGTTTCACTAGACACACACTGTGGAGGTGTGATTTTTAAAGACCTCCTTTTAAAGTGTAATGGAAAAGGTGACCTTATAAAGCTTGATATTCTCGCCCCTAACAGTCCAAACAAGATTTTTTCCGTGAATAAAATTTCAACTGAGTTTTCTGGCACATTAACTAAATCAGACTTTAATTTTACTGCTGACGCAAAATACAAGGCACCTACATCAAAACTTGAATCCACAGGAAACGTTACAGGAAACGTTAACTACGTCACAGGGTTTGATGTAGATTTTGAAACCAGCCCTGTTGACTTAGAGTTTGTAAATGAAATCAGTGGCCAAAAATTTGAAGGCGCAATCTCGCTTAAGGGAAACTCTAAGGGCTCAAGTAAATGGGGTGAGATTGCAGCAGATATTGACAGTCAAAACCTTCAGTTTAACGACTTGTTTTTAGGGGGGCACACCGCTCTTTTCACCTATAAATTCCCACTACTTACTTTTGAGAATATAAAAGGAGAGATTCTTGAAGGATCAAACCCATACTCTGGATCCGTAACTTTAAATGTTGATGACAATGACCTCCTACTAAGCCTTAAGGGTGAGAACGTTACAGACCTAGGCATCAGAACTCTTTTTGCTAAATCTTTTAATCTTCCTGACCAAGTGAAATTTGACTCAAACTTCACACTTTTTGCTCAAGACGGACTTGATATTAATAAAATGTCTCTTGATTTTAAAGGCACTTTAAACAACCTCGAGCTTTTTGGAGAGCATTTTGCCAGGGGCTCGATTAAACTTAAAGGGCCTAAAGGAAAGTGGGATATTGTTGAAGCCACATTAAATAAGGAGAACTCTTCATTTAAAGCTCAAGGTTATTTGTTAGGTCTTAAGGAGATAAACTCTCATGTACGCTCAAGTAGCTTTAAACTTGAAGACTCTGATTTCTTAAAAAGCCTAGGGGTAAGCCTCAGTGGCCCAGCTTCTATCACTTTAAACGCCAAAGGGCCACTTGATGGCCCCGAGGCGATTGGGGAGGTCTTACTCAATCAAACTAAAGGGCCTCGGAAAAATAACATGGGAGACAGCTCAATTAGCTACAGGCTCTTTGAAAATGAGATTTACTTTAAAGGGCACGCTTTTCAAAAAGCTTTAGTTGGTGAAGGTCACTACCCTTTAACAGAAACAGGCCGTTTAAGCTATCAAGGTGAAATTACCAGACTAAATCTTCTAGATTTTTTAAACCTAAACAGTAGTAACGCTCCTGACACAAGAATGTTCTTGTGGTCTAAACCTAATTTCTCTGTCAAAAACATCTCTAAAAACTCCCCTAAAGGCTCTATAGAAAACACTCGCCTTAAGCTAGTTTCAGAAACTCAAGCACTTCTCTCATTAAATCAAAACCAAAACTCTTCTTTTTCAAAACCCCTTCACTTTGCCATAGCTCAAGAGAGTGGAAACACGGACCTCTCCTTAGACTTTTCAAAGAGGCAATCTAAAAAGCTTACTCTAAATGGCGACCTCTCTTTAGAATTTTTAAAGCCCTTTATACCCACCTGTGAGCTGATCACCGGAAACTTCTCAGCCAAAAATTTAAGCCTGGCTTCTTCTAAACAAGGCCTTTACGGATCAGGAACCGCAGCTATTTCAAAAACCAGTTTTAAAACAGACTCCTTCCCCTACTCCTTTAACAACATCTCTTCAGACATAGGGTTTTCTAAGAACCTAATGCAGTTTAAAAAAATCAAAGCCGCCCTTGCCAACACTCAGCTTAATGGTGATGGCTCTATTGAATTTAAGCCTGAAACATCTTTAATGAGCTTTAACTTAAATTACAAGAATTTAAATATTGAGTTTCCTCCTAAGATCTCAACAAGATCTAATGGCCGCATTAACCTTGCTGGATATAAGTTCCCTTTAGTTTTAAGTGGAGATGTAACTGTTAAAGAGGGCCTTTTTGCACAGGATGTGCTTTCCACAACTAGCACTGAGTCCGTCACTCCGAGTAAATATCTACCTTCACAGATTTTAAGAAAGTCTTCTCCTCCTGCCATCTTAGACGTAAGGGTTCACATCAAAAATAAAATGAAGATTCAAAACAATGAGGCTGATGGCTTTGCATATGGATTCTTAAAAGCCACAGGCAACCCCGTAGACCCTCTTTTAAGTGGAAACATTAGACTTAAGCAAGGCCTTAAAATTAGCTTTCATGACAAAGAGTTCACTTTAAACGAAGGAAACCTGAGCTACAAAAATAAACTCACCACAAATCCTGATATTTTTATCGATGCCTTTTCTAATATTGTAGACAGCAATGACCCTTTAGAAAAGTCATACTCTATTCGAATGCTTATCAAAGGCACTGCGAGCAAACCTGATATTAAATTTTCAAGTCAGCCATCTCTTGAAGAGAATCAAATCATCTCTCTCTTAACTATTGGAACCATTTCAACTCAAAGCCTTGGCCAAGAAATCACCTCAACAGAGCAGGCAACCTATTCTGGCCTCCAGTTTGGCTCTTATCTTATGCAAAAAAACCAGGCCTTAAAGGATTTACAGAAACAAACAGGCACACAAATTGGCCTTAGCTCATCTGTTAGCTCAGGAGGAGTAAATCCAAAGGTTTTTGTTAAGAAGAGCTGGACTAAAAAATCATCCTCTACACTTAGTCAGACCTTTGGAAACCAAAAAAGCTTAGCCTTTACAACTGAGTACAAACTCAACAAAAAAACCTCCACTGTATTAGGGGTTCAAAATAACCAGACTGATGATGCCTCTCAGCTTATAAATAGAAGAGTCCAACAGGGTGTTATTTTTGATCTGGGCCTCCAATATAAGTTTGAATTTGATTAAAAGACCACGCTATAATCTAGAACAATGCTTTTTGTTCAAAAAACACTCTTTATTATAGCCCTATTGCTTTTAAGTAGTTTCTCATGGGCAAAAGCATCATTTTCTATAAAAACAGAGAATCCTCAACTTAGTATTGACCTAAAAAACTCACTTTCTATTAAAAGTAATGAATCAGCACAAGATGTTGAAACTAAGGTAAAGGCCTTTTTAATTAAACATGGTTACTACACTGCTTCCATTGAAGTAAAAAACAAAACTGTCAAAATAAAGAATCCCACGAAATGGAATCTATTTTTTGAAGGGAATAAATTTTACTCTAGACATTTTTTAAAAAAATCCCTTGTCAATTCAGCTTTTAGTACCGTTCCTGAAACATTAATACCCGAACTAGAACAGTCTCTTGTCAAAACATATAAATCAGCAGGGTTTCACTTTGTTAAAGTAAAATCTGATCTTGTTAAGAACCCAAAAAAGTTTAACGCTCAGTTAATCTTTAAAATCAAAGAGTATGAGATTGTAAAGCTCAAAAATATTTCTATCTCTGGTGACTTCGGCCCTTTAAAAAAGAAAGACCTTCTTAAGAGACTCCAGCGTTACTCAGGGGAGCAGGTTTCTAAAGACGTCTATTACGACAATGCTTTAACATCTGGGATTTCAAGTCTTAAAAACGATTTAAACAACTTAGGTTTTTTTAATGCCTATGTAGGCCTTGAAGATCTTAAGTTTAACCTTCAAAAGAACCGTGTTTCAGCTAAAATCAAAGTCTATGTAAACTCTCCAACAGTCCTCTCTTCTGTTTCCTTTAAAGGGAACAGCAAGG
>JBOEFV010000019.1:0-26714 GCA_050633065.1 Bdellovibrionales bacterium | reverse complement strand
CAGATGAGATCTTTCAATTTCATCAAAGTGATATAAAAGACCAACATCAAGATGGTTTCTTGTTTGTCCTTTTTCTAAAAGTGTTATTCTTGTATCAGCAGATATTCCTTGAGAAATGTAATCTCTGTCATTTATTCCAAACCTTAGAGTTTCAGAAGGGGAGGAGTCCTTTAGTCCTTTTATGACATCTAGGAAGTCCTTGTTTTGTCCTATAGGAGCATTTAGCACGTTTCTGACATCAATAGTGTTGTCAGCAAAGCCATTTAGTTTATCCCACTTTCTAGTAAACTCATTACGGTAAATAGAAAAGTCAGTGAATACACGAGAGCTCCACTCATTAAAGAATTTTAACTGATATTGTTTGTGTTCCCACTCTAAAAGATCTGCCCTTGAAGCTTCATACCTTTGAAAAGGGTCAGCAGAGAAGTCATCTTGGGAGATACCAAGGTATGTTTCATTTGAAGTCTCATCAGACCAAGAAAATTTAAAATCGATAGAGCGTTCTTTGTCTGAATTAAATGTATAGCGTGTTTTAAGCAAGATATCATTTTTATCAAATCCAGTATCACCACTAGAAGGGAGGTTTTTAAAACCATCGCTTTGAATACGGTTTGCTTCAATTAGCCAGTTTAGCCTTTTATGTTTTCCTGAGTTCCAAGCGCCTATTTTATGTGTGTTGTAGCTTCCAAAAGAGTAATTTACATTTGTTGTTAACTCGTCTTTAAAATCACGTGTCAGAAAGTTTAAGGCTCCTCCAATAGAGTTTGGGCCGTACTTAACAGAAGAAGGACCTTTGTAGACTTCAACTCCTGTAATTTTAGACATTAGTGGGAAATAGTAAGCAGCAGGAGCACTGTAAGGTGCTGGCGCTATAAGTACACCATCTTCAAGTAGTGTGATCTTTTTACTTCTATGAGGGTGTGTGCCTCTTAGACCAATATTAGGTCTTAACCCTAGTCCATCTTCTTGTTGAATACTGACGCCTGGAATGTCTTTTAATATTTCATGTGCGTTTGTAGTCTGTTTGTTCTCAATTTCTTCAGATGATATTTGGTATATAGAACCAGGCTCTTGATAAGTCTCACTTCCACTTAAAATTTTTACGGTTTGTAACTTTAAGTCTTTAGCAAAAGTGAGAGTCGGAAAAAAGAGTAGTAAGCAAGATGTGGTTTTTAAAAAATTCATTCTAGTCAGAGTCGCCTTCGATTTGTTTAGATTTTGATAGAGATAGAGCAAGTCTTAAATCAATTTTTATTAGATCTGATAGGTCTTTAATACTTTTGTAGAGAACGCAGGCGGGGATAAAAGGTGTTTCTTTTGTAGAAAGCTCACAAAGAGATTTTCCTTCAGCGTTGTCTATGCTCTCAGCTATGGAAAGAAAGTTTTCCTCGCTCAGTTGCTCAGATAAAGTATATGCCTCTTGAATTTTACTGTAGATCTGATTCGCTACGGTAGTTTGATCATTAATTAACAAGAATTGATATAAGCCTTTTCTAAGGGCAGGAGTGGCCATAGAAGGGTTCTGATTAAAGACCATCATTAAGCCCTGAAGATTACTAGAGATAGATTTAAACGCAGTGTTTGAAGGTTGATTTTCTGCAGCTGTTGGGCATGTAAAACCTAAGCAGTTAGTTACACCAAGGGGCGTAGCAACTTTGTTGTCCTTAAGCTCTTGGTCTACAAATAGCGCTATGCTGTCATAAGTTTTTTGAACATTGTCACTTGATAAGATTTCACCACTTTTGTTTTGAGCGTAAAGTGATTTGTTTTCATCTTGAATAGTATTTAATTTATTATGTGTGTGTTTTGCGATAATGTTGATTGCTTGGCAAAGGCTTTCTTGCTGTGTTCCCGAAGCAATCCATGTATTAATATTTTCAGATTCAGTACTGTGATTAGAGCATAGGTTGTCAGTTGTGATGTTTTTAAAAATCATCATCTCTAAAACATTAATAGAAGAGTCTTCTTTTAGAGACATTCTAGAGAATTCTCCTGTACTTGTGTTTCTTTGAACTCTACATGAGTCATATGGGTATGCTACAGAAATCAGTTCTTGAGAAATTTCAGCGCCTATTTCAGGGTCTCTGTCTAATGTAGCATGAGTTAAAGGCCAAATTTTTTGATAGCTTGTAGATAGTGAAATCCAAGTATTCTTGATTTCATCATTAACTTCAAAAATTTCACAGTTACTTGTTGCACTATCTATTTTAGATAGATTGTTTAAGACAATGTCCATTTCAGGCAAATAAAAACTTCCTATTAGATCTTCATTGTATTTTGCAGACGAAAAATTTTCTGGCTGCGAATGTGTATTCACTTTATTTGGTGAGTCACTACTGCATGAAATTGCTGTTACTAGAATAAAAGATAATAGAGTTTTTTTCATAAGTCTTCTCCTGAGTATCTACTTATTTGCTGTGGTTTAATTTTTGTCAAAGAAACGGTCTTTTTATAGGGTAAAGAAAGCTTATTGAAAGCTTGGAGTAGAGGGTCTGCCAGCGTAGAAAGTAGAGTGTTTTGATGATTTCTTTCCGAATAGATAAGGCCTACGCGTATTTGCTGCCCTCTTAGAGGTTTGTACCAGCTTTTGAACAGCTGGTCCCATATGGACAATGCTACTCCAAAATTTTTATCAAAGTGCTCAGGGTTCTTACTGTGGTGTACCTGGTGTTGTAATGGGCTAATGAAGACTCTCTCGAATGCTCCAAAAGAAAGAGGGATATGAGAGTGCCTTAGGTTTCCACCAATAAGATTAAAAATGAAGTTGATACTTAGTGCGCCCATAATTTGATAGGCACTTATGCTTTGGCTACTTATACTGAGTGTAATGCATGTTATGACAGATGTTCCGAAGATACGACGTAGAGCGGCTATAAAGACTTCAGCAGGGTGAGTCCTGTAAAGAGTTAAAGGATTTAAGCTGTGAGCTGAATGATGGACTTTGTGTATCTCCCATAGAGCAGGAACCTTATGCATAAGGTAATGTTGAAAAAACCTTAAAAAATCATCAAAAATAAAAAGAGAAATAGTGTAAATGACTATGGAAGTGATTGAGCCAAGTGGGATATTTATAAGTTGTGTGGTGTTCATTGAGAGCCACCACTTACAGATAAAGAAAATAGAAGCGCCTTCAAAAGGAAGGATTATGAAGTACTTTAGGACTCTATTTGTAATGAAAAGCTTGAGGTCTACAGCGCTAGATTTGTTCCAAATGTAGTGAAAGCTAAGTAGTTGAGTTTTGTTGAGGAAAAGAAGAGATAAAATGGCAGCCGAAACCAGGTAAATCCAATGAATTCGGGCGTTTGTGCTTATATTGAAGATCTCTTGCAGCATAGGGAGTTCATATAATTAAAGGTGTAACAGCGCAAATAAAAGGCAATTTGAGGTATTTTTTACCTTTAAATGAAACGGAGTTGATACTTAAAGAGCTAGAGGCGCTCAAGAAGAGTGGGAGGGATGTTCTCAGAGTCAGTATTATCACAAAAAAGATATTTTTGTACTTTCTCATCAGAAGACAGCGTCCAGCAGTTTTTATAAGTGATAGATGAAATGGATGCGTCTTTGATAAGTGCGATAGATCCAAAAAATCCGTTTCTTCGATAAAGTTTTCTTTGAATGTTGTGTAAGGGGGGAGGCTCATCAAAAAGTTTAAGATCAGATGACCCTTCAAAAGTGCAGGTTATTTCAAGGGGTTTTTCTTGGGAGCATTGGGTTGCATCGTAAGTGCGTCCTAAAAAAGGCAATAGAATGATTATCAAACTTAGAAATAAAGACATGGTTACAGGTAATAGAGACTAAAATAGTTTAAAGCAAGAAAAGGCTTTTAAGCTTATCATTTAGTTTTTAGTGAGTTTGCAGTTTAGTTTGAGTAAGAGCCCCAGTTAGAATAATCAAAGGTGGCGGCTTTAGTAAGGGGCTTTTGTTCATCTAGTCGATTAAGGATCTTTTTTGGTAAAGGTCGGTGGGTATGGGTTTGAGTAAATGCTAGGGCAATATTAACTTTAAGAGAGGCTGTTGAGTTTTCAGATAGAATGTGAACCAGTAAATTTTGTGCTGACACAAAATTTCCAATTCGTGAGTGCATCTCAGCTTTATACCACATGGCTTTAGGAGAGCTTGTCTTGCCAATCATTCTTAGAGCGGCATTAGCACGGTTGCTAAGGTTATATCCGCGTTCACCCAGGGTGAATTCGATAAGAGCTTTTGCCAGGAGTTCACTTTCGTCTAAAGGTCTGTAGTCTTTAAAAAGAGATCTTCCTAACTTTAGCTCTTCTCTTGAAAGGCTTCTGTAGCTAAATTTAAGAAGCTCAGTGAAGACTCTTCGCCCTTCTTCATTATCAATGCGTACACCAAGTAGGTTCTCTTTTCCTAAGGCTTTAAGTCTAAAAGCCACATGATCAACTTGGTCAATATTAGGGTTTTGAATTCTGGTTTGAAGGAGCGTGGTTAGGTATATAAAGCTTGATCCTTCAATCTCTAAAAAATCAGGATTGTAGTTTTGTCCAAAAGTTGGAGCTGGGCTGAGAAGACTTTTACAAGTTAAGGCTCTTGCCAATTCCATTCGAAACAAAAAGGCTGCAGCAAAGTAGAAGAGTATTTTCATGGAGGCTCTTTACTATAGTGTTCAGAGCATGAGATGAATCTTAATTTTTAAAATTGTAATAAGATCAAAAGTGGTTCAATTGTGGGTTTTTAGGAAAGAAAGTCCCCAAGGCCTTGAAGTACATTCATAGGGATTTCGTGCCCTCCTTGAAACCATGTTTTCTTCACATCAAGCCCTTTTTCAGAAAGCTTGCTGTCTAGATCAGTTCCGCATTTAAAAGGAAGAACCGAATCTTGCTCGCCGTGACTGACAAAGGCAGGCTTTTGCTCGTCTAGGCTTTCCCATTTTTTGTGATTTAGAGGTGCTCCGGAAAGAGCAATGAGTCCTTCATAGGAATTGCTATCAGCCATGAAGACGTTTGATGCCATCATAGCCCCTTGGCTAAAACCTCCAATGTAAGTTTTGCCTTTAAGGTCTAAGTCCCAAATGCTGTCCTTGATAGCTTGAAGACTATCTTTGAATTCAGAAGTTTCCATGGCGTAGAATTTTTCTAGGGCGTCAGCGTTCATATTCGGGTTAAAGCTTGAAAGAGTCAGGCTAAACCAAGCTCTCCCTCCAAACATGGCAAGTTCAGGCGGGTTTAAAGGAGCTTCAAGAAAGTACCAGTTAAGATCAAGTTTTGAGAGTTCAGGCACTTGGCTTAATCCAACAAGGTCTTTTCCGTTTGCGCCATATCCATGTAGCATCACGATATTGGCATTTTGAGGGTTGCTTTCTATTTTATAAACATTCAGGCTCATTATTTACTCCACTGACTTGATGATTTTAAAAGTCTATTTTTTAACCCGGCCCAGCGCTCGCTGGTCCATGAGGGGTTAAAATAAACACAGATGTATTTAGCTTTTTTATCAAGAGCTCTTAATAAAGTGTAGAACTCCTTAGATGCTTCTGTAGCAATAGGTTTTAAAGAGAGCTCAGCAGCATCATGAGTAGATAAAAACTGCTCAAGATCTTTTTTTGAATTAAACACGTGTACAGGAGTTGAGGGTTGGTAGTGGTCAGTCTCAGAGCCTGGAACATGTGTTTGGTTTTTATAGCTTACAGATTTTAAGAGGACCTCTTGAATGTCTTCAGCTGTAATTATGCCGGGTCTTAAGATGGTTAGGCTATCAATGTCTAAGATTGTTGATTCTATACCTACACCNNGAAGACGGCATACGAGATTCATGAGCGTCTCGTGGGCTCGGAGATGTGTATAAGAGACAGAGGTAGTGTTTCTAAAACATGCTCGGCTGTTGTGGGGCTCACCTTCTTAAACATATTAGCGCTTGGTGCAGCAAGTGGGGCCCCTGTTTTCTTTATGATTTCTCTAAAAAGTTCTGAGGCGGGAATACGTATAGCGACAGACTCAAGATTTGATGTGATTAGGTCAGAAACAAGCTCCTTATTCTTTTTTGAAATAAGAGTTAAAGGGCCTGGCCAAAATGCAGAAGCAAGTTTGTCAAAATCTACGCTTGGTTCTTTAAAAAGCGTTCTTGCCATTTCAGTGTCTGAAACATGCACAATGAGAGGGTCATTTAAAGGTCGTTTCTTTATTTCAAAAACTTTTTTAAGTGCTGCGGGTTGATTGATAGGACAGGCTAGGCCGTAGACAGTTTCAGTCGGTAAGGCGACAGGGGTGCCTGCTTTTAAGAGCTTAATAGCTTCATCTATAGTGATAAGTCCCATATTAAGCGCAATTAATCAGACTTGAATCTCTAAAGCAAGAGATTATACTCACCCTATGAAGATACTATGTGTGTGTTTAGGTAATATATGTAGAAGCCCTACAGCGGAGGGTGTTTTAAAGAGCATGCTTAAAGATTATGAGGGTTTTTTTGTAGATTCAGCAGGAACTTCTAGTTGGCATGAAGGAGACTCTCCAGACGGTAGATCAACTTATCATGCTTCTCTTAGAGGTTATAAACTTGAGGGCTCATCTAGAGCTGTTAGAGAAGAAGATTTTAGAGAGTTTGACGTAATCCTTGCAATGGATCAAAGAAATCACTTTGACCTTTCTCAGATGTGTCCTTCGGCAAAGGATGAGGCCAAAATAAAACTGATTACAGATTATTGTAAAATTCATGAAGGGGATCACCTAAAGTTAGGTGTGCCAGACCCTTATTATAAAGGTGAAGAGGGGTTTGGAATTGTTTTAGATATTATAGAGGACGCTTGCGCAGTTTTAGTGGGTGAGTGGACTGATGAAAAAAAGGAGAAATAGTATGAAGGTTTTAGTAAGTGTTTTAGTTTTGAGTTTTGGGATGTCATCTTTTGCTAAAGATGCAGTATCTGTTGAAGATGCAATTAAGAATTTAAAAGGAAAGTTTGCAAAGGTTTTAGTTTCAGGTGAAATAGGAACAGTTTGTCAGTCAAAAGGATGTTGGTTAACTCTAAGGCCATCTAGTGCAACAACAGAGAGTGATGAATGTGAAGAGGCTTTAAAAGGGGCGTCAACTCAAGCTGATGTGAGAGTGATGTTTGGTGATCATGCGTTCACTGTCCCTAAGGATTTAACAGGTAAAGTAGTTGTTAAAGGAAAACTTAAAAAGAAAAAGCTTTCTTCATTTCAGCTAAAACATCTGATGAAGGATGCTGGCTGCTCTAAAGCTCAAATGAAGAAAGCTAAAAAAGCCATATATAAATATCAAATTATAGCAACTGAAGTCCGTAAAGATGAAAAGGTCTACAGCGCTACTCAAAAACACTAGAATTTTAAATATGAACGGATAAGGCCTACAACCTTTCCTTTTATTGTTATTTCATGTGTTTGATAGAATTGAGATTGCAGAGCTGCGTTTTCTGGACGCAGCTCTATTTGGTTTTGTTTGTGGAAAAACCTTTTAACTGTAGCGGCCTCATCAAGTGTAGAGGCGACAACAATAGTTCCATTATCTGCGTAGTTGCAGGATTCAATTAAAAGAAGATCCTTATCTAAAATACCAGCTTCGATCATAGAGTCCCCACTTACTCTTAAAACAAAACTTTCATCAGGCTTAGGTGCAAGGTGGAGGGGCACGTTGATAAACTCATCAAACTCTTTTCTTTCAAGTGGGATACCTGCGGCAACAGATCCTAAAAGGGGAAGCTTCACAGACTCTTCAAAAATTGAAGTGTCTGGAGCGTTTAAGCTAACAATCTCTAAGGCTCGTTTCTTATTTGGCATTTTGCGTATTAGGCCTTTTTCACAGAGCTGTTTGATATAGCTTTGAACGGAGCCTTTTGAGGCCCATCCAAAATGCTCCTGAATTTCAGCAAATGAGGGGCTGTAGCTATTCTCATGAATATAAGACTTTATATATGATAGGACTTTGAGTTCTTTTTCTGTCATATATACATTATACGTACAAAAATACATATGTATAGTGTTTGTATGCATTTTTAGTTAAACTAGCCCTGTATCGATAGATAAATACTATTAAGATATAATATATAGTAATTTGAAATTATGATTTGTTAGGGCGAATATCCTTATACATTAATTAATAGCCATAAGGAGAATATATGAGCTTACAAGATCAAACAGGAAATAAAGTACCACAAGTAAACTTTCAAGTTAGAGAGGGACACTCATGGGCTACAAAAACAACAGACGATTATTTTAAAGGTAAGAAAGTAGTTCTATTTGCTCTACCTGGAGCATACACACCAACATGTTCTTCAACTCACTTACCAAGATACAATGAGTTTTTTGATGCGTTTAAAGCAGCTGGTGTAGATGAAGTTATTTGTCTTTCAGTAAATGACACATTTGTAATGAACGCATGGCAAGAAGAGCAACTTGCGGACAACTTAACAATGCTACCTGATGGAAACGGAGAGTTCTCTGAAAAGCTAGGTTTTTTAGTTGATAAATCAGCAATTGGTTTTGGAAAAAGATCTTGGCGTTATTCTATGTATGTGGAAGATGGAACAATTAAAAAAATGTTTATTGAAAACGAAGAGCCTGGGGATCCATTCTCAAACTCAAATGCTGAAACTATGCTTGAGTATTTAAATGTAGATGTTCCAGCTTCTGTGTCTATCTACACTAGAGAAGGTTGTGAGCACTGTGCTGCTGCAAAAGAAACTTTAAAGAAAAATGACATTTCTTATGAAGAACTTGTGTTAGGGCAGGATTACAGTGTTAAAACACTATTTGCTGTAAGTGGAGAAACTAAAGTTCCCCAAGTTTTCATAAATGGAAAGCGTATTGGTGGAAATGACGAACTTCAAAAGCTTTACAAATAAGGTTTAAGGGTATGAAAGAGTATAAAGTTATTATTATTGGAGCGGGCACATCAGGTTTGACAGCTCGCAGAGAAGTCGCAAAAGGAACAGATGATTACCTTGTGATTGATGACAGTCCATTAGGAACAACTTGTGCTCGAGTAGGTTGTATGCCGTCAAAGGTACTTATCCAGGCGGCAAACGATTTTTATAGAAAAGATAAATTCCCAGAGCTTGGAATTCTAGGCTCTGAAAACCTAAAGATAGACACTAAAAAAGTAATGTCACATGTTCGTTCTTTAAGAGATCGTTTTGTGAGAGGTGTACGCGGCGGAATGGAGAGTTGGGAAAAGACCCACCTTCTAAGAGGTCGTGCAAAATTTATAGATAAAAACACAGTTGAAGTAGACGGAGAAAAGTATAGAGCTGAAAAGTTTGTTTTAGCTCCAGGTTCACGTCCAATGATACCAGGCCCATGGCACGCATTTAAAAGTCATCTTCTTACTACTGATCAAGTATTTGAGTTAGAGGACCTGCCAAAATCAGTTGCTGTAATTGGATTAGGAGTGATCGGTGTTGAGATAGGCCAAGCTCTAAGCCGTTTAGGAGTAGAGGTCACTGGTTTTACAAGAGGGAAAGGTATTGGTGGAACGACAGATCCTGATATTCAAAATTATATTGCAAAGACTATAGAGAAAGAAATCCCCACATATTATAATGGTGCAGAATTAAAAAGAGTTTTGCCAAATGGAAAAATAGAAATAGAGGCTGATGGAAAATTATTTGAAGTGGATAAAGTTTTAGCCTCAGTAGGAAGAAGACCAAATGTTGATAGGTTGGGACTAGAAAATACAGGTGTAAAATTAAATGATAGAGGAATGCCTGAGTTTAGCGTTTCTACTTTAAAACTAACAGATGCTCCCCATATGACTTTTCCAGGGGATGTAAATGCTGACAGGCCTATTTTGCATGAAGCAGCAGATGAAGGTGTCATTGCAGGGTATAACACAATGAATGAAGAGCAGTGCTTTAAAAGGCGAACTTCAATTGGCGTGACTTTTACAGACCCTAATATTGCTTTTGTTGGAAAGCGCTTTGCAGATTTAGATGAAGATTATGTAGCAGGTGAGGTGACGTTTGAAGGTCAAGGTAGAAGCATAGTAAAACTTAAAGAAGTAGGCTTGCTCCATGTTTATGTGTCAAAAAACAATCATGAAATTTTAGGGGCTGAGTTTATGGCACCTGATGGTGAACATTTAGCTCACCTATTGTCTTGGGCGATTTCTATGAAACTTACAGTTTTTGAAGCTTTAAAAATGCCATTTTATCACCCGGTAATAGAAGAGGGGCTAAGAACTGCGTTAAGAGATGCAGCCTCTCAATTAGGGGATAGAAAAGGTGAACTTTATAGATGTGGGGACACTCCAATAAGGTAATTATGGTAACTTTAACACAATTAAAATATATTGTATCTGTATGTAAAGAAAAGCACTTTGGAAGAGCTGCTGAAAAATGTAATGTTTCTCAGCCTTCGTTGTCTACTCAGATTCAAAAAGTTGAAGAGCTGTTAAATATTATTATATTCGACCGTTCTAAAAAACCTATTATGACAACTGAAGATGGAAAGGTTTTAATCGATAAAGCTAAGTTGATCTTGGCTTCGGTGCAAGATTTAGAACATACAGCTCTAAACTCAAATAATGTGAGTGGAGATTTTTCATTAGGTGTGATCCCGACGTTGTCACCATATTTACTCCCTTTGTTTATTGAGAGTTTTTCAAAGAATTATCCAGATGTAAAACTTAAGGTTTATGAATTCACAACAGAAGAAATTTTAAAAAAACTCTATGATGATGAGCTTGATGCAGGGCTTTTAGTGACTCCGCTAAAAGATGATAAAATCATTGAAAGAGCACTTTTTTCTGAACTTTTTTATTTATACACCAGTGAGGGGCATTCCTTATCGAGTAAAGCCTCTATAGACGTTACAGAGTTAAATGATAGAGAAGATTTTTGGGTTTTAAGTGAAGGGCACTGTTTTAGAGATCAAATTTTTAATATTTGTAACCTAAAAGGTAAGAGTAAAGGAAAAGGTATTTTCTTTGAAAGTGGTAGCCTTGAAACGATTAAAAATTTGATTAAAAAAGGCAGTGGAATCAGTGTTATCCCTCAACTTGCGGCAGAGGATGTAAAGAACAGAGTCATACCGTTTAATGAGCCGTCTCCTGCAAGGGAAGTAGGGCTTGTTTATTCAAGAAGTTTTTTAAAAGAAAAGGTTATTGATGCGCTTGAAAAAGAAATTCTTGCCTCCCTCCCTAAAGAGATTAAGAACCTTAAAAGAGGCTTTCAGAATATAGACTTTAAATAGAGGTTGTGCCCTAAAACGGCACATAGTCATAAATGTGACCTCTAAAGCTCTTTAAATAGATCTGAGCTGGTATATGGCTTGCTTTGTATCTTTCTGATGAAAACACTACTAATTTTACTACTATTAATAATGGCGCAGGTGGGCCACGCTGAGGATGCCGATGTGGTGTTTGCTGCGGGAACACCTCAGACTGAAGATGATGTGTTGGTTTTTACAAATGCAGTGGCTGAAGAGGATATTGCAGTTCGTATGAAAGACGCAATTACTGACGGGGAAGCTGAAGTAACAGCTGAAGGCTTAGTGTCATTCTTTAACTCTCGTATTGATCACGAATTTGAGCAGAGAAAGAGAGATCTTTTGACTGCAGTAAGAGAAGATCTTTTAAAGTCAAATGAGTTGTTTTTATGTGTAGATAACTTTTTAAGTGGTTATGCTGAAGCTCCTTTAGAGGGTGATCGTACCCAGTTAGACAGAACAGTTGAGCCAGTAGTGTTATTAGATGATGAGCCTGTTGAAATAGATGAAAATGGATCTGTTTCAAAGTTTGTAAGAATTAAGTATAATGACACTGACTACTGGGTAAAAGAAAGTATTCTTAATAAAAGCTCAGGTGTGATGGACTCATATGTTACAAAGTTTTCAGACTGTTCAAAAATCCAATCAGATATAGAAGAAAATAAAATTGAAGAAGCTCTTGCAGCTGAAGTTGCGGCAAGACCACCACGCGGTTCAAGGTTTAAGTATGTATGTACTCAAGAAAGTGGTAAAATAGGAGGTCATACTACAAAAGACCTTAATAGGGACACTGAGCTTAGAGACGGATCAGAGGTTGCGATACTTCAAGGGTCAAGTTCAGCACCTTTTGAAACTGAAGAGGGAGTTACATACATTAGAGTAAAGTATGAGCGAGCTGCTTACTGGGTTGCTCAAGATTATATTAAAGCGTATGAGGATTGCCCTAAAATTCATACAGAAGCTGTTGAGGTTTGTAATGAAGGAAGTCTTAACTACTATGAAACTGATGCGGAAATTGCAGGAGGAAATCCTGTTGGTCAATTTGGTAGCTTTTCAGGCGTGTATAAATTCATGGGGAACATATATAGCAAAAAAGTTGTTTTAAACAGTGCCGGTGATGAGATCACTTATGTTCCTGTTAAGAAGACTCAAGACGCTGAAGAAATATACTGGGTTGCTGAAAGGTATGTGCCGCAAACATGTGGTATAAACCCAGAAGCGCAAATAACATTTAGAGGAAAACATAATTCTTGCACAGTGAGAAGAAATGATAACTTTCCACTTCCTGTTGCTGCTCAGTTTAATTACTATACAGATTCAGCAAGGTTTGGTGCAGGTAGAGGAGGTGGTAGAATGCATGCTGCTACAGACTTATATTCTTACACAAGAGGTAGCTCAAGGTCCAACAACACTTGGGGGCGAATTATTAGAGCTGTTGATGACGGTAAAGTGGTGAGTATTGCTGGTTATGGTGGAATTAGAGGCGGCACTCAGAGAATTACTGTACAGTCAAAATTTGGATACACTTGGAACTATGCTGAAGTGGGTAGGGTTCAAGTTCGTTTAAATCAATGGATTAAAAAAGGTAACCATCTTGCAACGGCAAGAAAATATGCAAATGGCACAAGCTACCCAGCGATGCTTCATTTAGAGAAGTATAATGCAAAGATTACTAATCCAAGAGGCGGAAGGCAGAACAACAGGTATAAGAGAAACAGCTCAATTACCAACCCAAGTTGTCATGTAGAGTATATGGAAAATAAGAAGTTTGGGACGAGGAGATAGAATGAATAATAGAAATAGAATTTTAACAATCAGTGCAGTTTTAATATTAATGGCTTTTAATTACGTAAGGTGCGCACCAAAGCATGAAAGAGTACGTATTACAGACCCAACAGTTGATGTGAGTGTTAAAGAAATTGTGGATCAAGAAACGTCATTAACCGACGCTATTAATAACAGCTCCCCTGAAGATCAAGAAGCTTTAAAAGAAGCTGTTGTTGAGAAATCTTTTGAAGACACAATTAAAATAGCTTTTGTAGGCTTTAAAGACGCAGAAAAATCATATGATAATGTTTTAACAGCCTTTCAATTTTTAGAAGTAGAGCCAGAAGAGGAAGAAACAGAAATTGATGAAAAGTATATTATTGGAAACAAGTCAGTTAATGGTCTTAGGTATTTTACAGCAAGGTATGAGGATTTGGGTGATATTCCTAAGTTTGTGAGTTTTGAGTTAGAGCCATTTGATGGTGCTTTTGAATATGCTAAAAAATTGGTTCAAGAGTTTTACCCTGGTATTGAAGAGCCTTGTTATGACTCAGTAGACAACAGTGTGGCCTTTAGAGATCCTGACGGGGAGCATATTATTTCTATTTATGAAATCACGGCGGATAATATTGATTTAGATTCAATGAACCCTCCAAGGCTTTTAGAAGATATTGGCTCTGTTGCAATTTCAATTGAAAAGAATGATGGTCACCACGGAAATGCTTGTGGAGACTCTGCTGAAGAAGTTGAGCATGGATATGATCATGAAGGTCATGAGCTAGACGATTAAAATATCCTTGAATTTTTAATAATTAAAAACAAAGATGGGCTTATGATTAAATTTATAAGCCTATTTTTTTTGTCTATTTCTAACATCATGTAAAACAGAAACTCTTCAATCAGTAATTAATGAAGGCTCAAATATTCTTCTTTCAGGGCAGCAGGGTTCAAGACCATCAAATCTTGAAATAGGGAAAGGGCTTAAAGAGGCCTTGTCTGTTTCTATTGAGAAAGGGGCTAAAACACTTGCTTTAAAAGACGGGTTTTTTAAGAATCAAGCGTTAAAGATTTTTCTTCCCCCGGAGGTGCAGCAGGTCCAAAAAACACTGAATAAAATAGGGTTCAAGCCCCTTTCAGACGAGCTGACGTTGAGACTTAATAGAGCGGCTGAAGATGCGGCAATAAAATCTATTCCTGTTTTTAAGAGGGCAATCACAAGAATGACTTTTTCGGATGTGATGGCTGTACTTACAGGGGGTGAGAATTCAGCTACTGTGTACTTAAAAAAAGAGACATCAAGAAGTATTTTAAATGCGTTTGCTCCTGAAATTGAGAAATCTTTAAATAAAGTTGGTGCTGCAAAACTATGGAAAGAGCTCTTTACTAAGTATAACAGGGTGCCTTTTGTGAAAAAGGTAAATACTGATCTTGTCGGGTATACTTCAAATAGAGTCTTATCAGGTTTATTCCACTCAGTCTCAAGTAGGGAAAAAATTATAAGGAGCTCACCACTGTTAAAAAGGGTATTTGGCTGCGCTGATATGCTTAAAAAGCAGCACTAAAGTCGAGCAAGAAGCTAACTGTCTACTTTTGAGCTGGTTTAAGGTTGAAATCTGGGCCTGTTTTTCTTTTAAAGTAAACCCGCCGATAGATAAATGATAAAATACTATTGAAGCGTTCTCATCTAATTCAGCTTCAGGAAGGGTTCTATGAAGATATCTAAAAAAATATGTATGGTTGCAGGGCTTGCTATATTTGCAAGTGGGAGCGCTTTTGCTCAACAGTCTGTAGGATCTCTGGCATGTAAGTATGTGCCGCCAATTCAAGAGGGGTATTTAAACCAACATATTAAGCATAAAAAAATCACATCAGACCTAGAGAAGAGAGTGGTTGACCAAATTTTAAAGAGACTTGACCCTTTAAAAGTATATTTACTTAAAAAAGACGAGGATAAAATTAAAAAAATGTACTCAGGTATATTTAAGAAAACTCAAAATGCAGAATGCTCACCAATTTATAATGCAAACGCCTATGCTATTAAGAAGATTGAAGATAGAGTTGCTTTTGTTAAAAGGTTTTTAGGTAAGAACTATAAATTTAGTAAGAATGTAAAAATCGTACTTGATGCTGATGAGAGAAAGCGTTTTAAAACAACTAAAGAAATGAACGCTTTTCATCAAAAATATATTCATTTTCAAATTTCAAACTACTTAATGTCTGACACAAAGCTTGATGAAGCTAAAAAGAATGTCGTTAAGAACTATGAACGTATTCTTAAAAAGTTAAAGAAAGAGACTGAGCAAGATCATTTATCAGAGTATTTAGATGCTTTTGCGCACTCTCTTGATCCACATTCAACGTTTTTCTCAGCTGATGCATTAGAAAACTTTAGAATTCAGATGAGTCTTTCTCTAGAGGGAATTGGTGCGACACTTTCTTGGAAAGATGGTTTTACAGTAGTTGAAAGCTTAGTTCCTGGTGGGGCTGCTGATAAATCTGGAAAGATTAAATCAAAAGATAAAATCGTTGCTGTTAGACAGGCTGGTTCTAAGAAAGCTGAAAATGTGATTGAAATGGAGCTTAACGATGTTGTTAAGAAGATTCGTGGTAAAAAAGGTACAAAGGTTTTTCTTTCAATCTTAAGAAAAGAAAAAGGTGAGACTAAGCGTATGGAGATTAAGCTGGTTAGAGATAAAATCAGTTTAGAAGATGAGGCTGCAAAAATCACTTACCACAAAAAGAAAGCAGGTAAAGAAACTAAGCTTATTGGTTTAATTAACCTTCCTAGTTTTTATGCTGATGGCATGAGAAATGGTAGAAGTGCAGCAAAGGATGTTAAAAGACTTTTAAAAGAAGCTAAAAGAAAGAATGTAGACGGTATTGTTTTTGATCTTTCTAGTAATGGTGGTGGAAGTTTAGATGACGCTGTTAAAATTGGTGGACTGTTTTTAAAAACAGGAAACATTGTGAAGCAATCATTCCCTGATCCTGCAAGACCAGCAATGGCTTTAGCTGATGTTGATGCAACAGTTGATTACAGTGGGCCTTTGGTTATTTTAATCAGTAGAGCTTCAGCAAGTGCTTCAGAAATTGTCTCTGGTGCATTAAAAGATTATGGCAGGGCTGTAGTTGTTGGTGGAGATCATACTTTTGGTAAAGGTACTGTTCAATCAGTAAGAGACCTTCCAAAAGGTTTAGGTGCTTTAAAAGTGACTGTTGGAATGTTTTTTACAGCGGGTGGGTACTCTACTCAACACAGAGGTGTTGATGCTGATGTCACTTTACCAAGTGTGTTTTCAAATGAAGATATAGGGGAGAAGACTTACGATTACTCACTTCCTCCCAAAAAGCTTCCTTCGTTTGTTTCATCAGATGCCTTTGTGCATGAGGGCCCATCAAAGTGGCAGATTATTGATAAGAAAACAGTAAGTTCTCTTCAAGCAGCATCTAAGATTAGAGTTGGCAGCAGCGATAAGTTTAAAGAGATTAAAGATGAGATCAAAAAGTCTAAGGAAAGAGGCAAGACTCTAAACTTGGCTGAAGTTATGAAGGAAAAGAGTGAGAAAAAGGATGAAAAGTCTGATTCTGACAAGGTTTTGAGCAAAAAAGAGAAAGAGAAGAAGTACTTTGAAAGAGCTGATATTGATGAGGCTTTAAACATAGCTTTAGACCTCGTTTTATTGCACGAAAAAAAGCCACTTACTCTTGGGGCTAACCATAAAAAGAGAGAGGCTAGCTCTGTTGAAAAGTCTGCAAGGCAGTGATTTAAGGGCTTTTAAGGCTTAGATAAAGCTAGAGAATTCCAAAATAGTCTGATATATAAACCTCCTATTTCAAGGGGGTTTTTTTATGGTTCCAGGTGTAGAGACGGCAAGAAAACCACAGAAGAAAAAGTCTGTAGGTTCCTCTAAAAAGTCAGATAATTTTGGTGGGCTAAGTAAAGAGCTTTTGGGCTCAATACATAATCTAATGGTTAAATCTAGAGTTTTAGAAGAAAGACTTATAAAAATATATAAGACGGGAGAAGCGTTCTTTTGGATCGGAGCTCCAGGAGAAGAAGCTTTTGGTGTGCCTTTAGGGATGCTTGCAAAAACAGGACAAGGTTTAGCTTACGACTATCACCATCTTCATTATAGGTGCACTCCAACGTTAGTAGCGATGGGCATGAACCCTGAAGATTCAATCAGACTTATTATGAATAAAAAAGGTGATGTTTGCACTGGTGGTAGAAACTTTTCAAACCATTACTGCTTTCCAGAGATGAATGTGACTCCTGTATCAAGCCCTATTGAAATACAATATGGCTTAGCTATAGGGACATCTAGAGCTCAAAAAAGACATGGTAAAGGTGGTGTTTCAATCGTTACTGGAGGAGATGCAGGAACTGCAGAAGGAGACTTTGCAAGTTGTTTAATTTGGGCCTCTCGTCCTAATGATGAGCTTCCTATTTTAATTACGGTTCAAAACAATGGCTGGGGTATCTCAACTTCATATGATGAGCAGCACGGTGAAGAAAAAATTTCTGATCGCGGTAAGGCTTTTGGAATCAGGTCGTTAACAATTGATGGGAACGACCCTGTTGAATCATACATTAAGCTTAAAGAATCTTTTGATTATATCAGAAAAGAACAAAAGCCTGTTTTAATGGAAGCTTATACTTCTAGAATGTATGGGCACTCTTCAGGAACAGGCGCAAACCTTATCCCTGACGTTGTTGATCCTTTAAAGGTTTTTGAAGAAAGACTTTTAAAAGCAGGAGTTTTAAAGACTAAAGATGTTAAGTCTTCATACGAAAGTTATGACAAAGAGTTCATGGCTATTTTTAGAAAGATCCAAAAAGAAGAGGGTCCTACGGCAGATACTATCTGGGATCATACATATGTAAATAATGAGAACGCGGACTGGAGGAGTTTCTAAGATGGCAACTATGGTTCAAGCTGTTCGTATGGCTTTAAATTTTGCAGAAGAAAACTATGATCTTAAAGATGTCTTTGGACAAGATGTTGGCGCACCACTTGGTGGAGTGTTTACAGCGACACAAGGGCTTAAGACTTCATGGAACACACCGCTTGATGAAAGAGGTATTGTTTCAGCGGCAATCGGTTTAGGCCTTGCTGGGGAGAAGTGTGTAGCAGAGATTCAATTTTGTGATTACATATTTAACACAATAGATCTTTTAAAATACGCAGGAAACTTAAACTGGTCGAGTAATGGCAACTACAACCTTCCTATTACACTGATGACCCCTGTTGGTGCAGGAATTAGAGGCTCTGTATATCACTCCCACTCATTTGATGCTTGGGCTACAAGACTTCCAGGTTGGAAGATTGTAATGCCTTCAACTCCTTTAGACGCTTATGGTTTAATGCTCTCAGCAATTGAAGACCCTAACCCTGTTATGTTCTTAATGCCAAAAGCGTTAACTAGAGCAAAGGGTGAAGAGCTTATTCCAGGAGAGCCTGGAGAGAAAGAGCTAAAGGATGCAATTGATGCTCCTATTGGGGACCGTTCAAAGTGGAAACCTAAGTGGCCTGCGGTAAAAGAGCATAAAATTCCACTTGGAGAAGCTAAGGTTGTTACAGAAGGAACAGACCTTACGATTGTAAGTTACGGTAGAACACTACCTTTATGTAAGAAGATTGCTGAAAATCATGAGGCTTCAATTGAAGTGATTGATCTACGTTGTCTTTATCCTTATGACTGGAACACAATTTATAACTCAATTAAAAAGACTAAAAGAGTTTTATTTGTAAACGAAGACACTGAAGTTACAAACTTTGCAGAGCATTTAAGCTATAGAGTTTGTACGTCAGATTTGTTTTATAGAATCTATGCTCCTCCAAAAGTTTTAGCGGGTAAGAATGTTCCAGGAATTGGACTTCACCCTAATTTGGAAGAGGCAACAGTTCCATATGAAAAAGAAATTGAAAAAGAAATTAATGAAGTACTTAAGGTGGTGCCATAATGAAAGAATTCGATAAATACTATTACTATCACAGATCAGTTCAGTCTCCAGATATTGATGTTAAGTTTTTTGACAGAATATACAAAGAGGTTAAGGGAAAAGAAGCCATAACTTTAAGAGAAGACTTTTGTGGAACTTTTTCTATTTCATGTGAGTGGGTTAAGTTAAATGAAAACAAGAGAGCTGTAGGGGTGGACCTAGATCCAGAGCCTATTGAATATGGTAAGCAAAACTACTTATCAGAACTAAGCCCTGAGCAGCAAGAGCGTGTTTTAATCCTTCATGAAAATGTTATGGCAGATTCAAACCCTCAAGCAGATATCGTGAGTGCTTCAAACTTTTCTTACTACATTTTTAAGAAAAGAGAAGAGTTGAGAGAGTATTTTAAAGCAGCCCATAAAGGCATCAAAGAAGACGGAATGTTTATAGTTGATTGTTTTGGTGGTACAGCTGCTACAGAGCCTGTTGAAGAAGAAACTGAATCAGATGGGTTCTCATACTTTTGGGACCAGGATAGTTTTGACCCGGTAACAAACTTTGCTCAATTCTATATTCACTTTCAAAGAGACGGTGAGAAGAAAAGAGAACAGGTTTTCTCATATGACTGGAGAATGTGGAGTATTCCAGAAATTAGAGAGATTATGCTTGAAGCCGGTTTTAGAGATACTGCAGTTATGTGGGAAGGAACTGACAAAGACGGCGAGGGTGATGGAAAGTTTACTAAGGTTGAACAGGGGGAACATTGCGAGTCTTGGGTAGCTTACGTGATAGGTATAAATTAATACTGATCAGTTTATTTTTTATTTCAGCGTTTAGCTTAAGGGCCTACGCTGAAGCGGGGGTTTTAATAAGATCCCACAAAGAACTTTTGTCTCTTTCAAAAGAAAAGGGCTTTGAGTATAAAAAACTTAAAGCTCAGTTTGAAATTGATGACTTAAATGCAGATTCATTAAGATCATTCTACAATTGGGCGCTGTCTGGCGGCATTAGTCAGCAAGAGGCGGAGTCTCCTCCAACATCTCCGTTTGCTCCAGCAGGAGAATCATCCAGACAGAGTTTAAACCTAAGGTTAGATAAGCAAACTGCTCTTGGTATAAATCCGTTTGTTGAAGTTTCAATAAACGACCAGTCTTTGAGTTTTCCAGGAAGAGGCTCCGTAGAGTTTCAAACAGCAAATCTTGAAGTAGGTTTTAGAGCTGACTTGATGAAGGTGTTGTTTACAAAAAGCAGTTCTGCAGTTTTTAAAGAGTATTCTTTAAAAAAAGAAATGGCTAAGCTTGTTCGTCAAAATTTTGAAAGAACTTTTGATGGAGTTGTTTCTAAGTCATATTTTCAGACTTTAAAATCATATAAGAAACTGGAGATACTGACTGTCCAGTGTAGTGAATATAAAATGCTTCAAAGGATATCATCTAGACGTTTTAAGAAGAGGCTTATACGTGAAAAGGACTATTTAAGTATAGAGGTGCTTTACCAAGGGTGCTTGCTTGATAAGAATTTAGCAGCGAATAGTTTTGAGTTAGATAAGGTGGCGCTTTTGAAAACTTCGGGGCTTCCTTTAGATAGTACGTTGATTTTTAAAGATGTTGAGTTTTTGGGAGCTTTAAAAGAAAAATCTTTTAAAGGTAGCGATAGCTTAGATTATCTTTTAGCTCGCAAAACTCTAGATGCCTCTTTGGCTTATGCTGAGTCTAAGAAAGCGGGCCTTTTTCCAGAGTTAACGTTTGACTATAGCTTGTCTTCAGCAGCCAGTGAGGACGGCGTAGGAGGCTCATTAAGTGAAGCAACGGCCTTTGACCTTAAAACTCACAATATCGGACTTAATCTTAAATATGAGTTTGGTGGTTCTGCTGCAAAAATTGAAGCGAAGAGATCAAAAGCTGAGGCAGTGAAAAAATCTTTGGAGTTGAAACAGCTTGAGCAAAGCCTTGTACGTGATGATAAAAAACTAAGGTATCAGTTTAAGTTTTTAAAAGAGGCAAAGTTGAAATCTTTGAACCTTGTCAGCCTTCAAAAGAGGAAATCTAAGTTGTTTAAAAAAGACTTTGAAAATGGCAGGGGCGGCATTCGAGATTTAGTTGAAGCTCAGATAAACTATTTAAAAAGTCTTGAAACTGCACTTAACTATAAACATAGCCTGACAGTTTCTAAAATTGATCGTTATTTATTGTCTGGAGAAGGTGTTGAAGTCTTTAACTAAATTTCTTTTAAAAAATTCACTTTTTATTCATTATATTACAGTTGTTGTAATTGCCTTAGGAGGTTATTCACTTTCTAAAATGAGGCGTGAAGCAAGGCCTTCAGTAGACTTTGACCGTATCGCAGTCTCTTTAGGTTACAACGGTGCTTCAGCAACAGATATTGAAGAGCTCATTCTTAAGCCTGTTGAGGATAAGATTGTAGAGATAGACGGAATTGAAGAGTTTCGCTCGTCTGCTTTTGAGGGGATAGGGGCGATTAGTATAAAGCTTGACCCAGATTACTCAGAAAAAGCGGGGGTGATAGATGAGGTTCAAAGGGCTGTTGATCAGGCTGTTATTCCTGTTGATGCACTCGACCCAGTAGTTCTTGAAATCAAAGCAAGTAAGATAAACGTGTACAGCTTTGCCTTAATGGGTGATGTGGGTCCTTTAGCACTAAGGGCTGAAGCCAAGAGGTTAGAGGATGACCTTAAAGACCTTGAAGGAGTTTCTTCTGTAAGTACAGATGGTCTTAATGAAATTGAGTACAGGGTTGAAGTTGAGCCCTCAGTTTTAAACGAAAAATCCTTAAGCCTTACTGAAATCATGAGGAGCTTGAAGAACTGGAACAAAGTTTCTCCAGCAGGTGAAGTAGACATTGATGGAATGAACTACGGAATTCGTATAGACGAGCAATTAAAGACTAAAGAAGACATTGAGGACCTGACAATTCGTGCAAACGATGCGGGGCTAGGTATTAAGATTAAAGATGTTGGTGTGGTGAGTCTTCAAAACCAGGAACTAAAGCAGGAGTCTTTGGTAAATGGTAAAATGGGTGTGGGCTTTTCAGTTTATAAAAATGAGTCTGCGGATATTGTTACTGTCGTTAAGGGAGTAAAAGAATTTTTAAAAGACTATGAGCTTAAAGAAGGTGTTGCGGTTGTTCCTTATTATGATGATGCAATCAGAATTGAAAACAGTTTAAGAACAGTTTTCTTAAATGCAGCTTTTGGACTTTTTCTAGTTTTAGTGTCGTTGATGATTTTTGTGAGCACAAGACTTGCTTTTATCACAGCTATTGGGATGCCAATTGCTTTTTTAGGAGGGGTTGCGGTTCTTTACGCCCTTGGAATGACCTTAAACAGCCTTGTTGTTTTAGGGATGATTGTTGTTTTGGGAATGTTGGTTGATGACGCTATTGTTGTAGCGGAGAATATATATTCACATATTGAAAAAGGAGAGGAGCCTGCACAAGCAGCTATTAAGGGCGTTTCAGAAGTGGCAGCCCCTGTTCTTGCTACAGTTTTAACAACTGTATTTGCGTTTCTTCCAGTTGTTTATATGGAAGGTGTTATGGGGCAGTTTTTAAAAGTGATCCCCATAACAGTAATTTTTATTCTACTATTTTCTTTATTTGAGGCCTTAATCATACTTCCTTCTCACTGTGCTGAAATTCTTAAAAAGAAAGAAAGCGAAGAAGTGGCAGACGGTTTAATAGAGAGACTTCGAGATAAGTACTTAAAGTACGTTAGATGGAGCATTAAGAATGCTTTAAGCTGCAGTATAATGGTGTTTTCATTTGTAGTTTTGGTGGTGGGCACTGTCTTTGCTGCAAAGGCTGTAAAGTTTGAACTTTTTCCAAGGTCTGGAGTTGAGTACCTAGACATCAATGCTGAATTTCCGATTAACACAGAAAAAGAGAAGTCAAAACAACTGGCTAAAAATTTATACCAAGCTCTTGAGGCAAGTGAAGTGTCTAAAGATATTTTTGCGATGTCGACATCTATTGGTTCTGCTTCAAAAGGTGGTGTTTCAGGAAGTAGAGAGCAGGGGAGCCACCTTTCAAAAACAACGTTAAGACTTACTGACGATCCTGGTTTTGTATATAGAGAAGATGAAGTCGTTAAAAAAATAAAAGAGATTGTGAAAGAAATATCTGAAACATCAGGGGCTAAAATTACAGCTTCAGTTCCTAGGAGAGGCCCCCCGGTAGATAATGATATTCAGCTTTTAATAACATCTGATAATTTTGATCAAAGTAAGTTGGCGTCTGATGAGATTGTAGAGTTTTTAACTAAACAAAAAGGAAATTTAAACATTCAATCTGACCTTATGAACCAGATGAAATACTACAGGGTCAAAATAGATAAAGCTCTTGCTGTAGAAAGCGGTTTTCAGTTTAGTGAAATTTCAAGTTCAATATTTTCAGCATTTTATGGAGTCGCTGCAACAAAAACTAGAGTGGGAGATGATGAGGTTGATATAGTTGTCTCTTTAGATAAAAAAAGTCGTACAGATTTAAGAAGCCTTAACGAGATGATGTTTCCAAATCAATCAGGTTCCCTTATTCCGTTAAAAAGTTTTGCTGAAATTAAAATGGAATCCACAGCGCCATCAATACAAAGGCTTGATGGAAAGAGAGCCATTAGTGTGTTTGGTGACGTAGACGGTAAAGTAACATCTACAGCTGCAGCAAATGCTTTGTTAAAGTCTAAACTTAAAGAGATTAAGAAGAAGTACCCTTATGTAAAATTTGAAGTGGGAGGGGCTGACTCTCAAAGAATGGAAACACTAAGAGAAACTGGCGGATTGTATCTATTTTCTTTGTTAGCAATTTTTATTGTGATCAGTTTAAGCTTTAACTCTATGGGCTTTCCGTTTTTAGTGCTTTTTGCGATTCCTTTTGGTGTGATAGGTGTTGTGTGGGCATTGTTCTTACACAGCACGCCGTTATCACTTATGGGTATTGTTGGAATCATTGGCCTTTCAGGTGTTGTTGTAAACGGGTCGATTATTTTGATTCAGTTCTTACTTGAAGAAATCAGACGGGGAGTGGGCCTTAAAACAGGAATAGAGAACGCGGTGTTTAGGCGTTTTAGGCCGATTGTGATCACCTCTGTAACAACCTTATTAGGACTGGCTCCAACGATTTACTCAGCCGGTGGTAAAGACACATTTATTCAGCCTTTGGCACTGTCTTTAGGCTGGGGACTTTTAGTTTCAACGCTTTTGACGCTGTTTTTGCTCCCAAGTTTTATTTATATGCTCTCCGTTAAGTTTGTGAAGTAGGAGTTGCCGGCAGTAGTTGTCTGTGAAGCGATCTTCTTTTGCATTAAGGGGGTTAAGGTGAAAGTTGTAATTTTATTAAGTGCGGTCGTGTTTTTTTTAACTGCGTGTTCAAGTAAGAATGAAATATTTATTGACCAACTTGATGGGGCTAAAGAACGATTGTTTTACCCCAAAATAGATATGCACAATCATCATAAGGAGCAGGTAAACGTTTTAAACTGCCAGTTAAACCTGGGGCGTGAAGAAGCTGTTTTATACAGACTGGATCTTTATAAGAATGCAGTTGATGATATACAACAAGCTCTCTTTAGGGGAGAGGCTTTTACTAGGGGATATGAAGCTGTGTTTATCAGAGGTGCAGTGGGTGGAAAAAGTGACCCTACAAAGACTATTGCTTGGTCTTGGCCTGCAAATATTAGTGTAAGTTTAAGTGGACTTGTTACGTTTAAAGTACCTAGGAATGACTGGAGTGATGAGCACATGATTCCATATGACTTAGAGTTTAAAGAACTTGGTGGAGTGTACACTCTTGTAAAGAAAAATTATGTAGAGACAAGAGTGTATTCTGAAGACTTATTTTGTGAGAGTAGAAACTACTTATAAGAACTGATTAAAGTATGAATTAAATGTTCATTCTTGCTAAGTTTTTCCTTTTCAAAAGAAAGTCTGACAAGATCATTAGTCTTGCTATTATATGAAAAACGACTTGTTCTTGCTTTGGCAATCTCAATATCTAAATAAACTTTTCCTGAGTCATGATTTTGATAAACTTTATAAGTGTCAGTTGAAGACTCTTCAAAGGTAACCTCTTGTTGGATTTGATAGATATCAACAAAATCAGATTCACTAATTAACTCTACAGCTACTAAAGTTCCAAAATGTGGAGAAAGCTTTTTTAAAGAGTCCACTTTAAATTCAATTTGATTAGGGTTTGTTGCTACTACTTTTCTGCACTTAGCCCAGCTACCAGGCTTGCGACCACAGTTATAGCCAAGCTCTTTATAATCTTTGAACATTTTTTGACCTGTCGAAGACCTTAAACTGAAAATGCGTTGGTGTTTTGTTGAGTGTGCAAAAGTGTCATCATGCTCAAACCTGCCTTCAGGAAGAGTGGGAGCGGTGGCAAGTGCTGTTAATGGAAATAAAAAAATAATCAGTGCTTTCATAAAACCTCTTTTGTTATAGAGGTAGAATAAAAAGAAATTGGTTAAGGGTAAAGCTATGTCGCTAGACCTATAGCGAGGTTTATTCAGAAGGAGTAAGCTGTTCTTTTGTAAAAAGCCAGTTTAATTCAACTCCAAGCTCTTCTTTAAAGGTTTCTTTGATCTCTTCTTTGGGGCCTCTCATGATCACACAAAGGGCGTCATTGATGATAGCTCCTGAAGACCTAAGGTCTTTAATAGATTCTTTTAATTGGCCACCAGTGGTCACCACATCCTCAATAACAAGAAGGTTCTTATCTTTAATATCAATGCCTTCAGCAAACTGACATGTTCCATAAGTCTTAGCTTCTTTTCTAACAAAACAAACAGGTTTTCCGGATTCAAGAGATAAAGCTGTTGCTAGAGGGATTCCTCCAGTTTCAAGGCCTGCTAAGGCAACGTGTTCAGGTTTGATAAAAGGAACGGACTCTTTTGCAATTTCAGCAAGAATTTTTGGATCTGCCTCAAAGCGGTACTTGTCAAAATACTCTGTTGAGCGTTGCCCTGAGCGGAGTAAAAAATCTCCAGTAATGTGTGCGATATCATAAACTTTTTTTGCAAGGTCTTTGTTGTAAGCCATAATGTCCTCTTTGTTTTTTAAATATCTTTAGCAGATTTTTGAGGATGTGCCATAGCATTTTTTCTATTCTGCCATAGGTCACGTGCATGCTTACGTAAGTCTTCAACAGAATCAAACTCATCAACAATCTCAACGCCTAAAAGTGTTTCAACAACGTCTTCTAAAGTAACGATGCCTTCAGGGCTTCCATATTCATTAATCACCATAAAGATGTGTTCTTTTCTTTTGATGAACTGGTCCATACAAGCTGCAACAGTAATTGTTTCAGGAATTGAATGTAGAGGTTTAGCAAGCTTTTCAAGAGTAAGATCATCTAAATCCTGAGAGTAGGTCTCCATTAATTTGTAACGAAGAACAAAGCCTACAACATTATCAAGGTTTTCTTTAAAGATTGGTATTCTTGAAAACTCAATGCTCTTATGTTCTTTAAAAACCTTTCCAACAGTGTCATCTGCATCTAATGCAAAGATAACAGACCTTGGAGTCATGATGTCACTTACTTCTAACTTGTTTAAAGTTAAAAGGTTTTGAATAACAAGGCTTTCGTTCTTTCTTATAGCCCCTTCATCAGCACCAAGTTCAGCTGTCACAATCATCTCTTCTCTTGTCATAGAAGCCTCATCATTTGACTTCATAATGTCATGAAGAAACTCTGATAAAAGAACAAATGGGTAAGTACCGTAGATAAGATACCTAATAACAAAAGCACAAAATGGAGCTAGAGTCTTTCCGTGAACCGCACCAAGTGTTTTTGGAACGATTTCTGAACACACTAAG
>JBOEFV010000018.1:18148-20587 GCA_050633065.1 Bdellovibrionales bacterium | reverse complement strand
GCAGGAACATAAACGGCCTGAACTGATGTAATAGAACCTCTCTTTGTAGAAGTAATTCTTTCTTGCATGGCTCCCATTTCTGTAGCCAATGTAGGTTGGTAACCCACCGCTGAAGGCATACGACCCAATAATGCGGATACTTCTGATCCAGCTTGTGTAAATCTAAAGATGTTGTCAATAAAGAAAAGAATATCTTTCCCTTGCCCATCTCCTTCAGAACCGTCTCCGTCTCTAAAATATTCAGCTAAAGTTAATCCTGATAATGCAACTCTTGCTCTTGCTCCAGGAGGCTCATTCATTTGCCCAAAAACAAATGATGCTTTAGATTCTTTTAATTCTTCTTTGTCAATTGCAGAAAGGTCCCATCCACCTTCTTCCATAGAGTGAATGAATTTTTCGCCGTATTTCACAATACCTGCTTCAATCATTTCTCTCATCAAATCGTTTCCTTCTCTTGTTCTCTCACCAACACCGGCGAACACTGAATATCCACCATGCTCAGTTGCGATGTTACGGATAAGTTCCTGAATTAAAACTGTTTTACCAACACCGGCTCCACCGAATAATCCAATTTTACCACCTTTTGCATAAGGAGCTAAAAGATCCACAACTTTAATACCTGTCATTAACATTTCTGTTTCAATTGAAAGGTCTTCAAACTTTGGAGCTTCTCTGTGGATTTCCCATCTTTCTTTTGTCTTAACTTCACCAGCTTCATCAACCGGATCACCTGTAACATTGATAATTCTTCCTAAAACTTCTGGTCCTACAGGAGCAGAAATCATTGCGCCAGTGTTTTGAACCATTGATCCTCTAGTAAGACCGTCAGTACCGTCCATAGAGATTGTTCTTACAACACCATCACCCAAATGCTGAGCCACTTCTAATGTAAGGTTGTTTTCTTCTTTTGAAACTGTTGGGTTCGTTGCTCTTAAAGCTGTGTAAATTGGAGGAAGCTCCCCTTTAAACTCAACGTCCACTACAGGACCCATAACTTGTTTAATTGTACCTGTTTGCATTTTTATGACTCCTTATCCTTTTAGTGCTTCAGCACCACTCGTAATTTCTATTAATTCTGTTGTAATCGCCGCTTGACGCATTTTATTGTATGTTAATGTAAGCTTATCAATTGCATCTTTTGCATTGTTCGAAGCGTTGTCCATCGCTGTCATTCTTGCTGCATGCTCAGAAGCAATACTTTCAGAAAGAACTCTATAAACTTGAACTGTAAAATGCTTCTCTAAAAGCTCTTCAATAATTTGTGCTGGATGTGGTTCAAAGATTAAATCTTTATCTTCATACTTATCAGACACATCTGCTGTACTCATCTTCAGTGGAAGCAATCTTTCACAAACAACATCCTGCTGAATAGCTGATTTAAATTCATTATAAACAATATGAATTTCATCGTATGCACCAGTTTTAAAAGATCCTAGTAAGTCATCTGCTATCTCTTTTGCTAGAGGGTAGCTAATGTCTTTTGCTAAGTTTAATCTTACATCCGTAGTCGCTTCAATTTCACGAGTCTTAAAGTAATCTCTTCCTTTTTTACCAATGAAAGTGAAATCAATCTTATCGTGCTTTGAAGAAAGTTCGATCGCTTTGTTTTCAGCCCATCTTGCAACATTGTTATTAAACCCACCGCAAAGACCTCTATCTGAAGTTAAAACTACAAACAAAATACTAGAAGCATTGCTTGTAACCTCAGCCTCTTCCAATAAAGGGTGACTTACTTTTTTTGACTGTGCGATATCTTCAATAAGCTTTTTAATATTTAAAGCATACGGTCTGCAGCCCTGAATATTATCCTGTGCTTTTTTAAGCTTTGAAGTTGAAACCAACTTCATCGCTTTAGTAATCTGCTCAGTACTCTTTACAGATCCTATTCTTGTTTTAATATCTTTTAAATTAGCCATAATTTATTTCTTACGCCGTAAAGCCAGCTTTAAACTCTTTAATTGCCGCTTCTAAAGTTCCTTTAATATCATCTGAAATTTTCTTCTCCGCAGCAATTTTTTCTAAAAGCTCCGGAGTTCTCTGACTTAAAGAGTCCATGAAACCCGTTTCAAACTTCTTAACACTTGAAACATCAATATCATCCATATAACCGTTTAGACCTGCGAAAATTAAGCAAATTTGGTTTTCAACTTTATATGGCGCGTACTGAGGCTGCTTAAGAATTTCAACAAGCCTTCTTCCTCTAGCAAGCTGTTGTTGAGAAGCAGCATCAAGATCTGATGCAAAAGCAGCAAATGCTTCAAGCTCTCTAAACTGTGCAAGCTCAAGCTTTAGTGTACCCGCAACTTGTTTCATTGCTTTAATTTGTGCCGCTCCACCCACACGAGAAACTGATTTACCAACGTTTACTGCTGGTCTAATTCCTTTGTGGAAAAGATCTGACTCTAGGAAAATCTGTCCATCTGTAATTGAAATCACGTT
>JBOEFV010000018.1:0-18081 GCA_050633065.1 Bdellovibrionales bacterium | reverse complement strand
GGGTATGCTTCACGACCTGGAGGTCTTCTTAATAAAAGTGATAACTGTCTATAAGCGTTCGCTTGCTTAGAAAGATCATCGTAAACGATTAAAGCATGTCTTCCCGTATCTCTAAAGTACTCAGCCATTGCAACACCTGAGTAAGGAGCAAGATACTGTAAAGGAGCTGGGTCAGAAGCTGATGCAACAACAATTGTTGTGTACTCTAAAGCTCCTGCTTGTCTAAGCTTCTCTGTTACCTGTGCAACAGTTGAATTTTTCTGTCCAATAGCAACGTAAAAACACTGAACGTTTTCACCTTTTTGATTGATGATTGTATCAATCGCAATTGCTGTTTTACCAGTTTGTCTATCACCAATCACTAGCTCTCTTTGCCCTCTTCCAATTGGAATCATTGCATCAATAGCTTTAATACCTGTTTGCATTGGCTCATGAACTGACTGTCTAGCAATAATCCCTGGAGCTTTTGTTTCAATAAGTCTGTGCTCTTTGGCTTCAATTGGACCTTTTCCATCAAGTGGATTTCCAAGAATATCTACAACTCTTCCTAAAAGGCCTTCACCTACTGGAACCTGTACATTCTTTTTTGTTCTTTGGATTGAGTCACCCTCTTGGATTTCTCTATCACTACCAAGAACAACAACACCAACTGTTTCGTCCTCTAGGTTAAGAACCATCCCTTGAACACCAGAAGAAAACTTTACAAGCTCCCCTGCCATTACGTTCTTGAGGCCGTAAACTCTAGCAACACCATCTCCAACAGAGATAACTGTACCACTTTCACTAACCTCAAGGTCTTTACCGTAGTTTTGAATTTGATCTTTTAATATACGACTAATTTCTTCAGCGCGAACTTCCATTAGCTCCAACTCCTGTTTAAATTTTCTTTAATTTTTTTAATATGTGTTTCTACTGTATCGTCAAATGTGAAAGCTCCGATTTCTACTTTCACTCCAGCAACAACTCTTGAATCTTGCTGGTATGTAAGGATAACTTTTTTATCCATTTTTTTACTGAACTTTTCTTCTAACTTAGATTTTTTTTCCGGATTGAGTGGAAGAGCTGACTTAACAACCCCTCTTAAAACATCGTTTTCCCCGTCCATTAAAAGCTCAAACTCTTCTGCTAAACCAGGAACCAGTTCCATTCTTCCTTTATCTACCAGAAGATTAAAGAAATTTTGAACTGTTACTGAAGCTTTTAAATTTTCAAGTAATGCGCTGATCGCTTTTTTTGTGTTTTCAATATTTAAAGCTTTTGATTTTATTTGGTCCATAAGCTTTGAGTCTTCAGTCATTGCTGAGCTCAGCCCTCTTAACAAAGAAAGTGCTGACTGTCTTTCTTCTGAAGAGCTTAAAGATCCATATAAAGCTTTTGCGTACTCTCTTGCTGCCTTAGCCATTATATCCTCACACCCTCTACAAAACTGTTTTGCAATTGAATCAGTAGCTGCTCATCCACTTCTGAACTAAAGTCTTTCTTTAACTCTTCAATAGACGTCTCCATCAATAGACTTTTAAGCTCTGCTGCTTGAGATCTTTTTAAGCCCTCAATTTGGCCTTCTAAGTCTTTACCCATTGTCTGGATGCTTTCTTTAACAGAGGCAAGCTTTGCTTTATATCTTACTTCAGCTTGCTCATTAGCTTTTGCTAACGTTTCTGCAAATTCAGTTTCTAATTTTTCAATTGTTTTAACTAGTTCATCACGCTCAGTCTTAGCATCATCTAATTTTTTCTGAGCCTCTTGTGATTTAGCAATGTAGTCTGTCTTAAACTGTTTAAATAACGGAGACAGTTTTGATCTTGAAAGAAATACGATCATAGCAACAAAGAACGCAAAATTCATTAATTGTAGCTTGATAAAAGCCATTGGAATACCATCACCAGCTGCAAAAGCTTGAGTGGTAACAAGTGTTACTACTAATAATAGGATTAGATTTCTCATCTATGCACCCGCCAATACTTTTTTAAGTTGAGCTTTAAGATCTTGAGTTAACGCTGGAACCTTATCTCTTTCTTTTAAGTAATGATCATTTAAGTCTTTTTCTTTTTGATCTTTTTCAGCCTTATAAGTTTGTTGTGCTTCTAACATTAAAGCTGACGCCTCTTTTTTACCACGCTCATCAAACTCAGAAAACACACCTGTTACAGACGTGTTGATCTCTTTTATTTTTTGTCCATATTTTCTTTTAAGAAGTTCAATTTCTTCATCATACTTATCTGCGTTTTCTTCATTCCCCGTTGTTCTATCATATCTTAACTGAGCCGCATTGTTATACGGTTTGAAAAGAACATAATATAAGAATGCATAAGCCACTAAAAATATTAGAAACTGCACAAATAATGTATTGTTTAACTTTAAAGAACTGATTAAGCCTACGAGCATGTCCATTTCTGCACTCACCTTTTAAGTCGATAATTAAGCCAAATTGAATTCACCTATACCCTAAATATATAGATATATAAGTAAATTCTAACACTTGGGAATTAGCATTGTGCTCTTTGTGGGTCAATTATCATTTTTCGGCATATACGAGGCGCCCTCAAAAATGACGCCATCGTCTATGGAGAGGGTTACTGTGGTTACAGTACCCTTAAATTTTGCAGGAGCTTTCATCCTAACGGTCTTAGTCGCATAGATGTTTCCTCGCACCTTACCTGCAACTATAACCTCACTAGCTTCGATATTAGCCTCTACATCAGCAGATTCATCTATTATTAGAGTGTCTCTTGAGAAAATTTCACCTTTGAAATTCCCGCCTATTCTTACAGCACCTTCAAAAGATAACTTTCCTTCAAAAGTTGTTCCTTTTTGCAGCAGTCCTGTCACTTTGTTTGAAATCAACGAATCCGAAGCCATATCTACCCCAATAGCTTTTCAATTAAGCTGTTAAATTGTTCCATATTGTGAAAATTCAATTCAATCTTACCCTTACCATTTTTTTCATTGATTTTAAACTTAGTTCCAAAAGCTCTTTTAAGCTGTTCTTCAACTTCTTTAAATTCATTAATGTATTTAAGTTCTTTTTTCTCAAGCTCTGGGTTTAATGCATTTTTAACTAAAGACTCAGACGCCCTTACTGATAAATTTAGTCTTTCAATTTTTTCAGCCAACTTTACTTGTAAAGTTTTGTCTTCAACTGATAATAAAACTTTAGCGTGCCCTAAACTTATTTTTGAAGCTGTTACTTTTTCTTTAACTTTTGAAGCCAAACCCGTGACTCGAATTAAGTTTGCAACAGTCGCTCTGTCTTTTCCAACTTTTTGAGCAATTTCTTTTTGAGTAAGATTGTATTTTTTTGCTAAAATTAAATACGCTTCGCCTTCTTCAATTGGATTTAAATCATCTCTTTGAATGTTTTCAATGATCGCAAGCTCTAACTTATTTTGATCGCTAATTTCTTTAACGATTACAGGAACCTCTTTAAGGCCGCACCTTTGAGCCGCTCTCCATCTTCTTTCACCAGCAATAATTTCAAACTGTTTTGCATTTTTTTGAATCGCAACAATGGGCTGCATGATACCTTGCTCACGAACAGAATTTGTTAACTCTTCTAAAGCAGCTTCATTAAAAACTTTTCTTGGCTGTTCTTTATTTGGCGCAATATTTTCTATTGAAACCATATGAATTATTTTTGTTGGATCAACAACTTCTTTAGGTGATTTTAATTCAATCTTTGAAGGCTTTGCTTGCTTTGGTGTTTTTGATGCTTTTTGCTCAGCAACTTCTTCTTCAGATACTTTTAAAAGTGAACCAAGTCCTCTTCCCAATCTTTTCTTCTTCGAATTTTTTGGTGTCTTTACTTTTTCCATTACAGTTCAGCACCTTTCTGTGGAGCCTTTCCAGCCATTGGATAAACACGACTATCAAGTTCTCTTGCAAGCTCGATATATTTTCTCGCTCCGATTGAACGTGTGTCATACTCAATAACAGACTGCCCATGAGATGGAGCCTCACTAAGACGAACGTTTCTTGGGATAATTGTATCAAAAACCTTACCAGAGAAATGAGATTGAATCTCATCTACAACTTGGTGTGATAGATTGTTTCTTGTATCAAACATTGTGAGCACAATTCCAGCAATTTTGAGAGATGGATTTAATTTCCTCTTCAAAAGTCCAGCTGTATTTAATAGTTGGCTCAAACCTTCTAAGGCAAAATACTCACATTGTAAGGGGACGATGAAGCTGTTTGACGCCGTAAGCGCGTTTATAGTCAAAAGTCCTAATGATGGAGGGCAGTCAATAAAGATGTAATTATACTCCCCTTTCACCTCTTCTAGAGCTTCTTTTAAAATGTACTCTCTATTTGGCAAATCGATTAATTCAATCTCTGCACCAACTAAATCTGGATTAGCTGGAATGATATCCAAGTTTTCATGGTTCGTTTTAAAGATCACATCTCTTATTTTTTCTTCACCCAAAAGAAGACTATACAAGTTATTATCTTGTTGTTCATGTCTTTTGATTCCTAGCCCACTAGATGCGTTACCCTGTGGATCCATATCCAAAAGAAGAACTTTCCTTCCTAGCTCTGCAAGAGCTGAAGAAAGGTTGATTGAAGTAGTTGTTTTCCCTACGCCACCTTTTTGATTTGCTAAACAAATAATTTGACTCATAAACCCTCCGATATAGATAGTGTTCCACATGGAACATCGGGAAACAAGATTTTTTGTTCCACATGGAACATTATGTTGAACTATTTTATAGGGGAAATCTCTAAAAATCTCGAACTTCCGTCAGATAATTTGTACTCTTCTACCCTCGATCCTTTAAAAAGACTCTCTTGGTCAGCGCTGATGAACCTGAAGTGACCAGACTGAGGAGTCAAATTATATTGATTAACCAAGAAGTGGTCAGGGCCCAGCCCCCTATATACAAAACAACACCTATCCTCTTGGGTGTTAGCCAAGTCTTCAATGGGGCCACAGTACACTTTTCCTGGTAACTTCAATCTATAGCAAGCCGTTTTAAGGAACTCACACTTTCTTGCATCTACATCACATAGTATGAATGGTTTCCCTGATAAAATTGCAAAAATAACGCCTGGAAGCCCATTTCCACTACCTGAATCAATAAAATACTCTGCTTTTAGGCCCTCAAACACCCTATAAGCCTTCACAGAGTCCTCCACATGAGAAATAAACCATGTGTGGAAGTCTGCAACCCTTGTTAAGCTTATTCTTTTGTTTACCTTTAAGAGTAGTTCAATGTATTGAGTAATTAGCTCCACATGGTCTGCCTGAAGGTCTAGTTCGGATAGTCGGGTAGTCAGGATATTCTTGATAGTCATCTTTTGGATAGGTGGATAGCAATGTATTGTATTGCGGAAGGGTTTACACCACTAATTTGCTTAGCCTGCGCTAAATTTAGAGGGGCAACTGCGGTTAGTTTTTCAATTTCTTCCTTACTAAGCCCTGAGAGCTGCTCATAGTTAAAATCTTCAGGAATCCTAAGGTTTTCAAGCTTTTGAACCTTCTTAATTCTTCTAAGCTCATTACTAATATACCCCTCATACTTAGCTGAAACTTGAACAGGGTAGAGTACTCTCTCATAGTCATCATTGGTTAAGCCAAACTCTTCTAAGTCATTGATCTTTATCTCTGATCTTTTAAGTAAAGTGGAGAGTGTGGCCTGTTTTTTCAGGGGCTCCGTTGATAATTCAATAAGTTTTGCGTTTATTTCTTTGGTTGGAGAAATTTTTATGCTGCTTAATTCAGCAGAAGATTTGTCTCGTCTCTCCAGAATGTCTTCAATAAAGCCTTCTTCCTCTGGTGAAAGCAGTCCATGCTCTTTAGAGGTACCAAAAAGTCTTTCAAACACATTATCCTCTCTTAATAAGAGCCTGTACTCAGCTCTAGAGGTCAACATCCTATATGGCTCCTCTGTGCCCTTAGAAATAAGATCATCCACTAAGACACCCATATAAGCTTCATAACGTGGTAAAACTAGCGGGTCTTTGCCATTGAGTTTTGAATGAGCGTTGATTCCTGCTAAAAGCCCTTGGCAGGCAGCTTCTTCATACCCACTAGTTCCATTGACTTGGCCTGCTAGAAAAAGGCCCTCTAAAAACTTTGCCTCTAGGCTGTAATTTAATTGAGTAGGCTCAATAAAATCATACTCAACCGCATAACCAGGCTTAATCATTTCTACATTTTCAAGACCCTTAATTGTTTTTAAAAACTCCAACTGAACTTCTTCAGGAAGAGATGTTGAAATCCCTTGTAGATATATAGAGTCTGCATTTAACCCTTCAGGCTCTAAAAAAGTTTGGTGTCTATCCTTATCAGCAAATCTTGTCACCTTATCCTCAACACTAGGACAGTAGCGTGGTCCAGCGCCTTCGATAGCTCCAGTAAATAGGGGAGAGTGTTTCAAATTTTTTCTAATCACATCGTGTGTCTTTTCATTTGTGTAACTGATTCCACAAGAAATTTTCTCAAGTGGAAAATCTGAGTTGTTCATAAAATGAAACTTTTCATACACATCGTCACCAGATTCTGAGTCTAAAATAGACCAGTTGATTGATGATTTTTTTAAGCGGGGAGGGGTTCCTGTTTTTAATCTAAATACTGAAACGCCTAAATCTTTTAATTGATCGGATAAGCCTATTGAAGGTTTTTCACCTACCCGGCCGCCATCAATTCTTTTGTTCCCAATATGAAGAACGCCCCTCATAAAAGTTCCCGCCGTAATGATTACAACTTTAGAAGAGATCTTTGTTCCATCAGCTAATACCACACCTGCAATTTTTGAATTTTCAATAATTAATCTTGATACATCACCTTGAATAAAGTTCTTACCAAGTTTTGCTTTAAGAATCTCTTGTGCTGTTGAAGCATAGACCCATTTGTCACACTGTGCTCTAGAGCCCCTCACAGCCGGGCCTTTACGGATATTTAACTTTTTGTACTGTATGGCAGACTTATCTGTGATCTTTCCCATCACGCCACCAAGCACATCAAGTTCTTTAGTAATGTGCCCTTTTCCAAGCCCTCCTATTGAAGGATTACAACTCATCACTCCCGCTTTTGTAGTGTCATTTGTAATAAGAAGTGCTCGAGAGCCAAGCTTATGAGCAATAAGCGCAGCTTCAATACCAGCATGGCCAGCACCTACGACTATAACATCATAATTAGTATTCAACATATTAAGCTCTCTTCTTTATTTACCTAAGCAAAAATCTTTAAAGATTTGGTCTCTAACCGCCTCTGGGTCTTCGATATACAAAATTTCATCAAGACTATCTATGGAAGAATACAATAATGAAGAAATAACATCTTCCACGCCAGAAATTTCATTAAAGTCTGTAATTTGGTTAAGAGAGCTCCATGCATCCTCAATAAGAAGCCTGTGCCTTTCAACAAAAAGGTTCTTATTTATCTCAAAGTAGTGTTCAAGCTTTGAAAACACTAAATCCTTCAAGCCTTCTATATCTTCCTTGTTTTGCGATGAAAGCTTCACTGTCTCACATGAATCATACCCTGAAGACCACCTCTCTAAATCTTGCTTCGTCTCAACCACAAGCATAGGCGTATCAAGGGTTTTAAGCTGCTTAAAGTAAATCCCGTTTTCTTCAATTGTTTCTTTGCTCACTAAAAATAAAATTAATTGTGCTTTAGACGCCAGTTCAATACTTCTCTTTATCCCTGCTGACTCAATTGTATTCTCTGTCTTTCTAAGCCCAGCAGTATCAATCAACTGTACAGGTTGAGACTTTAAACTAATTGCTTCTGTAATATAGTCTCTTGTTGTTCCCTTTTCTTCAGAAACAATACTTCTTGAATCACCCAACAGAGCATTAAAGAGTGTTGATTTTCCAGCATTAGGTGGTCCACATAAAGCAATCGATACTCCTTTTGCCTGAACAACCCCGAGAGAATAACTTTCTAAAAGACTTTTTAAAATTTTGCGGGCACTCGTGATCTTCTCAAAAACTTCTTTATCATGATTTAAGTCGATGTCTTGGTCTGAAAAATCAATAGAAGCTTCAACTCTTGATGCAGCCCAAACTACAAGGTCTTTAATCTCCATCAAATCTTTTTTAAAACCACCTTCTAATAAATTAAGAGAAAGCTCTTTTGCTAAATCAGTTTGAGCATGAATAGAGTGGTGTATACCCTCAGCTTTTGTAAGATCAATACACCCATTAAGATAAGCTCTGTAAGAAAACTCTCCAGGCTCTGCAAGCCTTGCACCTTGTTCCATCAGTAAATTTAAAAAGTCAGAAACAATTAACGGGCTTCCATGACAAGTCACTTCAAAGGACTCTTCTCCTGTAAAGCTTTTTCCATCTTCAAAATATGTAATTAAAACTTCGTCTATAAATTTATTCTTATTAGTAACTTTATGATAATAAGCTTTGTGAGTTTCGATAGACGATTCATCTCTTCTTGCTAGGTTTGCAAAAAGATTTTTAGAACCTTTTCCACTAACTCTTATTAGTGAAATTGCGCCAACTCCCGAAGGGGAAGCTTGAGCGCAGATCATGTCTTCAAAATAAGGTTTTGATTTTAAAGACATTTTAATACTTTAAGCTGGCGCTTGCTGCTCATTTTTTTCAGCTTTTTTGTTGTTGTTATTCGGCTTTCTTTTATTAAATTTCATGCCTGCAGGAAAAATCTTAATTTTTTTATAAAGCCCCTCTCCAACAGATTTACTTTTCACAGTGTCATCTTCTGAAAGGTATTGGTGTATGATCTTTCTTTCTCTAGGAGGGAAAGCTCTAAAGTACACTGGCTTTTTCTTCTTTAAGCAGATTCCTTTAAGTTTATCGGCTAATTCAATTAAAGTTTGATCAGCATCTTCTCTAAATGAATCACAATCTACAATAATTGACTTTCTTTCTTCAGGAAATTTATTCTGAAGTACTCTTCTTAAGAAAAGCTGAAGAGAATCTAAAAACATCCCTTCCTTCTCTTTTGCTCTTTCTTCATCTTCCCCATAAAGATCAAACAAAAGTTCTTTCCCATCTGGAGCTGCTTTAATATCAAAAGACAGTGATAAACCGCCCTTATCAAGTACCTGTTGCAATACTTCTTCTAGTTCAGCCTCAATTTCACTCTTTTTCCCGCCGCCAAATAATTTACTTAAAAAACCCATGTTTTTCTCCTTACGCTTTTTTCTCTTTTAAAAAGATTGTGTGTTGTAAAATCCCAAACCAAGTGCTTATAGCCATATAAATTGTAAGTGCACTTGGCATAGTGATAAAAAATATTCCGAAAACAACTGGCATGAACAGCATCATTCTTTTTTGAAGCTTATCCATACTAGAAGGTGTTACCATTTGATGAACCACCATCCCTGCCATTGAAAGAACTGGGAAGACATAATACGGGTCCATTTTGCTTAAATCTGTAATCCAACCAAAGAAGGGAGCCTGGTATAAATCAACGCTCTCACTCAAGCCTCTATAAAAAGCAAAGAAGATCGGCATTTGGAGAAACATCGGTAAACAACCTCCTAAAGGGTTCACCTTATGCTTTTTCATGATCTCCATTGTCTTTTGATTAACAACTTGAGGCTGATCTTTATATTTTTCCTTAACTTTTTTAAGTTCAGGTTGGATGGCCTGCATTCTCTTCATTGATTTTAGTGAAGATACCGTAAGAGGCATAATCAGTAGTCTAATTAATAAAGTTAAAATAACTACTGCCCAACCATAATTCCCTACAATGCCGTATAAGAAGTTAAGTCCTTTTAAAATAGGCTTTGCTATAAAACCTAAGTACATAAAGTTAATAACGCCTACTAAGTCAGGGGAAGCCTCTGAAAGAAGATCTACATTCTTTGGCCCAATAAAAAGCTTATACTCTATCTCGTTTACATTAATTAAATCTGTAAATTCATATGCTACGTTTAAATCAAGTTTTGAATTTTGCTGGTTAAAAACCACTTTCGGCAAAATTTTACCTTTATTTAAAAATGCTGCAGTAAAATACTCATCTCCTACAGAGGCAATAGACGATGAAGGGTACTCTTCCGTAGTTTCTGAAGTTGTTGAAGTCGTTAAAATTTTACGCTCTTCATCTTTTTCTCCTGTTACAAAAAACTCATTTCTCTCAAAAGCAGGGAGAAAGAAAACTTTATTTTTAGGCTCTTGAATATTGGATTTAAGGGACTGTTCAAGAGAAAATTTGCCAGACCTTTCACTGCCCACTGAAATCTTCACATCAAACGTAAAATTAGACGAATCAACCTTCATCACCTTTTGAACTGTTTGCCCTTTATATAAAGCTTTTCCTACAAACTCATTTTCTGATGTTTGCTTAAAATCAAACTCTAAAACTTTACCGTCTATAGAGGTTGGATAAAAATGTTTTGTGTTTTCAAAAGTATAAGGTTTCTTTGCAACTTTATTAATTTTTTTAATAACTACATTGTCTACAGACATTCCGTTTGAGTTTAAATCAAAAGACCATATGTCGTTGTCAAAGCTTACTGTTTTCTCTTGAATATTTAGAGTTTCAGCAACCTTTTCTTCCTCAAAAGGTGCGCTTGGTGTAGCCTTTGCCTGAGTTTCTGCTACCTTTGTAGTCTCTTGAGCATTCGTCTCTTTAGAAACTTTTGGATACTTGCTCTCCATATACTTTTGCCAACCAATAAAGATTATAAAGGTCAAAACCATTGCAAGAATCGTATTCGAATCTAAAAAAGATTTTTTCTGGTTACTCATACTGTTTTCTCCGAAGATTTTACTGGTATAGGATCATACCCATAAGAGCCAAGCGGGTGGCACTTTGATAGTCTTACTGCTGTTAGTTTAATTGCTTTTAAAACTGAAAATGTTTTAAAACTTTGTGCTGCATACTCTGAACAAGAAGGACTGAAACGGCATGAGGCGCGACCACCTAAAAAAGGTTTAATTATATACCTATATATAGATATCAACGCTAAAAAGAAGTTCTTAGCTATAAACTCTAGTATTAAGAAAATATTGAATCTGCTCATGAACTTCACTGTACACAAGATTCTCTGGGTTTTTTTGAAGAACAACTATGTTTAAACTCAGCTTAAACTTTGTGTCTTTTTGAGCGGTCTCTTTAGAATCTTCTAATGCGCATAAACGCACAGCCTCCCTAAGCAGGCGGCGAAGCCTATTACGCAAAACAGCCTTCCCGACTTTTTTTGTAATAGTAAATCCAAAATTTAACACCTTTTCTGCTTCTGCCTCTTTTGATATTTTATAAACAAAAAGAAAGTTTCGCGTTTTAAAGGTTTTCCCATTTTCTCTTAAAGACTTAAAATCGTTAGATTTTAATTTATTCAAAATCACTCAGAGACTCTATTTGCCCCCTGTAGAAACGACTAAACGCTTTCTACCTTTGGCTCTTCTACGTGTTAAAACTTCTTGGCCATCTTTTGTTGCCATTCTTTTTCTAAATCCGTGAGATCTTTTTCTTTTTACGTTACTTGGTTGATACGTACGCTTCATAATGCCTCCCATCAATTTAATGATGAACTCGGGATAAAAGCACATTTAAAGGTCACCGGTCAAGGCCTCTAACAGACCTGTATCTAGAGATTTTAGATATCTTAAGTTTGAGTATATATTACATTTATAAAACGCGCTGTCTCATTGCCAATTTCCTGTTGCTAAGCAGGCCCTGACTTATTAGAGTTTTCCACATTCCGGCGTCGAAACATGGGCAATTCTTCTGAACCCCATATAGAACAAAGTTTACACGGGTATAGGGGAGTGCATTTTGTCTGAAATTTTATGGGATAACGTTAAAAAAACTCTTCAACAACGTCATGCTGGCAATGAATACGTTGAAACGTGGTTTAAGCCCACTGAGTTAGTTGATGTTAAAGAATCCCAAAATGATGGCACCTGCTTTAATCTCGGTGTTCCTACAGAGCTCCATAAGTACTGGATATCAGAGCACTTTATGAAGGAAATCAGGTCTTCTATTGAAGAGCTCTTTCATTCTCCTTTTTCTGTAAAGATCAATGTAAGCCAATTAGAGGCTCAAGAGCCTATTTCTGCACAAAGAACTTTTTCACTAGATAATGCGCCAATAACAGCCCCTAAGCCAAGTTTTCAAACCCCTTCTGTGGCTGATCACAGCCCTGCTAGGACTTTTTCGCCTCCACAACCTAAACAAAACCCTCAATCATCAGACCTTTTAAATAAAGATTACACTTTCTCTAATTTTGTTGTGGGTAGAAACAATGAGTTTGCACATGCTGCTTGTCATAATATTGCTGAGAACCCACAAAGTAGTGACTACAACCCTTTATTTATATGTGGGCCTACTGGGATGGGGAAAACCCATTTAATAAATGCTGTGGCAAACCACATATTAGAAAAAGACCCTAATAAGATCATCACTTATGTTTCAGCTGAAAAATTTCTTAATGACTGTGTATCTTGCTTAAGAAGAGCTGAAATGCACAAATTTAGAAAAAAATACCGTGAGCGCTCAGATGTCTTATTAATGGATGATATCCAGATCCTTGGAAAAGGTGAGGTTATCCAACAAGAATTCTTCCACACTCTAAATGAGTACCTTGAATCAGGTAGGCAAGTTGTTGTGGCATCAGATAGAATGCCTAAAGATATTAAGGACTTTGAAGATAGGATTAGAACTCGCTTAGAATGGGGTTTGATAGCGGATATTCAAATGCCTGATGTTGAAACACGTGTGGCTATCCTTAATTATAAAGCTGAAAAGATGAGGCTTTCTCTAACTGCTGAAACGGTTAACTACATCGCAAAGATTTCTAGAAGATCTATTCGTGAGCTAGAAGGAAACCTTAAAAAGATTAAAATGGTGTCTGAACTTCAACATATTAAAGCGGACTTAGCTCTTTGTAAGAGAGTTCTTTCACATCATGATGCAAAGTCGACTGTAACCGTTGATGATATTTTAAAACTTGTTTCTCAGCATTATAATATCAAGCTTCAAGACTTAAAAGGTAAGAGCAGAACAAAGCAAATTTTAATTGGCCGACAAGTGGGCATGTACATGCTTAAAAAACACCTTGATTTAAGTTTGGTTGAAACTGGTAAAATTTTTGGCGGAAAAGATCACACTACTGTTCTTAATGCCGTGCGAAAAATAGAAGTTCAACGACAGGACAATGGTGAAATTCGTAAAGATATCGATGATTTAAACAGGAAGATCCACAATTTAACAGGGGTGTGAATAACGGTTGTGGATAAAAAATGTAATTCTATGTGGAGTAGCATGTGGATTACAAAATTTGTGGATAAACGGATACTTTCTCTTTTTTTTTCCAACATCAAAAATCGAGAAAAAACGGAGTGTTTTTAAAGATATAGAAAAATAATCCACAATCCACAGCACCTACTACTACTACTAATATTAATATATATAGTTATAGTGTTTTTAAAGATAAGAAATTGGAGAAAGAAAAAATGAAGATAAAAGTTTTAAAGACAGAAATATTTAAACTTATTTCTAAAGCTCAAAATATTATTGAAAAAAGAAATACAATGCCTGTTCTCACAAATGTTCTTCTTTCAGCAGATAAAGATTCACTTACTCTCTATGCAACAGATTTAGAGGTTAGTGTTAAAGCAACCTGTAAAATAGAATGCTTAAAAGAAGGTAAAGCTGTAGTTAGTGCTAAAAGCTTATTTGATATTCTTAAAGAACTACCTGATGGAGAAATACACTTAGAAAAATTAGATAATAACTCTTTAACAATTGAACAAGGAAAAGCTTATTTCCACATCAATGGCATTAGCCCTGATGAGTTTCCAGTATTTCCAAGCTTAGAAACAGATCAATTCACAAACTTTTCCCCAAATACAATTAAGGAAATGATTGAAAAGACAATTTACTCAGTATCAACTGATGAGTCTCGTTATCATCTAAATGGTGTTTTATTTGAAACTGAAGCAGACGATAGCAGCCCGAGTTTAAGGATGGTGGCTACAGATGGCCATAGACTAAGCCTTGTTGATAGAAACCTCACCAGCGTCCCGTCAGGCGTGTTTAAAGAGGGAATAATAGTTCCCCGTAAAGGTCTTAATGAAATTAGAAAGGTTATTGATTCATTAGATTCAGATCAAATTGTGGATATAGCTGTGGAGGGTGCTCAATTAATAGTTAAAACCGCAGATACGCTTTTGATGATTAGACTGATTGAAGGAAAGTATCCAAACTATAAGCAGTTACTGCCTAAAAATTTAGATCTTCACGCAATCATCGATAAAGACAAGCTTATCTCAAGTTTAAAAAGAGTATCTTTAGTTTCCAATCAGAAATCTAAAGGTGTAACCTTTTCCTTTTCAAATGGTGTTGTTGAGATATTCTCAAACTCTCCAGATTTAGGAGAAGCTAAAGAAGAGATTGAAGTAAACTATGATAAGGAAAATTTAAAAATTGGGTTTAACGCACGCTATATTTTAGATGTGCTTGCATCAATTGGTGAGAATGAAGTGAGAATGTCTTTTAAAGATCAAAATTCTCCAGTTTTATTAGGACCTAAAGAAGATGAAAAGTATAAGTGTGTAGTGATGCCAATGAGAATATAGGAAAATGGATAATTTGTGCATATAGAGAGTGTAAGAACTAAAGGCTTTAGAAACTTATCTGATTTGGAGTTTTCTCCAAATCAAGGCCTTAATGTATTCATTGGTAAAAATGGCCAAGGAAAAACAAACTTACTTGAAACAATCTATGTCGCAGGAAAGGGAAAATCTTTTCGAGCAGGGAAATTCAACGAACTTAGAAATCAAAATTTAAATCTTAATCCTCAAGATGTTTGTGGTTTGAAGTTTAAAGTTAAAGATCAAAACATAAGCCATGAGATTCAAATCACTTGGACTGAAACAAGTAAACAAACTCTACTAGATGGTAAGAAGGTTACAACAGCAAAGCTGATACAAATACTTCCAATTATTTTATTCAGTCCTGAAAGTTTATCTTCAATTAAAGACGGCCCTGAAAAAAGAAGAGATCTTATTGATGAGATGTTAACATCTTCTTTTGAACAACAACATTTGTATCATCAGTTTAAAAAAGCTTTAACAAATAGAAATCGTTTTTTAAGAGACTGCAAAGAGAATCAAAATTTTGAAGAAACTCTCTATAATAGTTTAAATGTTTTATACACAAACTTCTCCACAAAACTAGCTCAAGCAAGAATAAACTATCTTCTTAATTTAGAACCTTTTGTTAAAAAAGCATTATCACTTATTTTTGATGATGAGCTTAATTATAAATTTGAATATTTTATTTCAGATAGAAAAGTAAAAGACTGGGATGTGAAACAAATTCTAGATTTACATTTAGAAAGAGCAGAGCAGCTAAAGGTTGCTGAGTATAGATCGGGAACAAGTTTAGTTGGTGCTCATAAACATGATATTAAGTTTTTTATAAACGATAATGATTCAAGATACTTTAGCTCTCAGGGGCAACAAAGAGGTTTAATCCTAGCTCTTAAGATGGCTGAAGTTTTATATAAATTTAAAAAAGGTGAAAAACCTATTTTACTACTTGATGATGTTCTCTCAGAACTTGATCATGAAAAAAGAGAAAGATTACTAACATTTTTAAAGTCATTTAAGACGCAAATTTTTATCACAACAACAGAGTTATTCGAAGAGAAGAAGCTAGAAGGACACTACTTTAAAGTAAAAGAAGGAAGTGTATTCGGCGATCTTGAAGAAAACTTACAAAGAGGAAATCTGAATGTCTGACAACACTACAGTTGAAAAGAAACCAAACTCATACGGCGCATCTTCAATCCAGGTACTTGAAGGTTTAGAAGCTGTTAGAAAACGCCCAGGAATGTACATAGGAGACACAACTCAAAAAGGATATCATCATCTTGTTTGGGAAGTTGTGGACAACTCTGTGGATGAAGCAGTTGCTGGATTTTGTAAAGAAATTTTTATTACTATTAATGAAGATGACTCAATGACTATTCGAGATACAGGAAGAGGAATTCCTGTAGATCTTCATCCAAGTGGAAAATCAGCACTAGAAGTTGTTATGACTGTCTTGCATGCTGGTGGTAAGTTTGACTCTGAAACATACAAAGTTTCAGGAGGTTTACATGGAGTGGGTGCATCAGTTGTAAACGCCCTTTCAACTTGGTGTAAAGTTGAGGTTCACAGAAATGGACTAATCTGGAAGCAGTCTTATGCTGAAGGTAAACCAACTACAGAAGTTGTTGAATCGGGCTCTACAGATGTAACAGGAACTATCACAACGTTTCAGCCAGACAGAACAATTTTTAAAGACCCTGAAATAGCTTTTGATTTTGCAACACTAGCAAAAAGAGTTAGAGAGTTCGCTTTTTTAAATGCGGGCTTAAAAATAACTTTAAAAGATGAGCGTGATGGAAAAGAAGAAGTTTTTGAATATGAAGACGGCCTTAAACAGTTTATCTCTCACATTAATGAAAAGAAAAAAGCTCTTCACTCTGAAGTTGTGTATTACTCTGGGGAAAAAGATTCTGTTGAAGTTGAAGTGGCTATGCAGTGGAACGATTCATACAGTGAAACAATTTACTCATACTGTAATAACATTAATACTCAAGAAGGTGGAACACACTTATCTGGTTTTAGAGGGGCACTTACAAGAACTATTAACTCATATGCCTCATCTAAGAACTTAACTAAAGATTTAAAAACAAATCTTGATGGTGATGACATCAGAGAAGGTTTAGCAGTGGTTGTCTCTGTAAAAGTTATGGATCCACAGTTTGAAGGACAAACAAAGACCAAACTTGGTAACACAGAAGTAAAAGGAATTGTTGAATCTTTAACAAATGAAAAGCTTGCTGACTGGTTAGATAGAAATCCAACTATTGCAAAAACAATTATTAAAAAATGTGTTGAGTCAGCTCGTGCAAGAATGGCTGCAAGAAATGCAAGAGATTTAACTAGGCGTAAAACAGCATTAGACTCAGGAGCTCTTCCAGGAAAAATGGCTGACTGCCAAGAAAAAGACCCTGCTCTTTGTGAACTGTACCTGGTGGAGGGAGACTCTGCGGGTGGTTCAGCAAAACAAGGGCGAGATCGTAAAACACAGGCAATCTTGCCTTTAAAAGGTAAGATACTCAATGTTGAGAAAGCACGCTTTGATAAAATGCTTTCAAGTGCAGAAGTGGGCACCCTGATTACAGCTTTAGGTTGTGGTATTGGTGCAGAAGAGTTTGATGCAGATAAATTACGCTATCACCGTATCATTATCATGACCGATGCGGATGTTGATGGTTCTCACATTCGCACCTTACTCCTCACGTTCTTTTTCCGTCAAACGAGAGAGCTCATCGAGCGTGGACATATCTACATTGCACAGCCACCACTGTACAAAATTGGTAAAGGTAAACAAGAGCAATACTTAAAAGATGATCAGGCATTAACAGATTTCTTAACAAATGCAGCTCTTGAAAGTGGGCAAGTATTTACTAACCCTACAGCGCCTCCTATTGCTGGGCAGTCACTAGAGACCTTGGTTAAAGATTACCGTCAAGTTATGGCAACTATAGATCGTCTATCACGTCTATATCCTGCCGATGTACTAGAAAAGATGATTTATACAGAAGCACTAGCAACAGAAAAGCTAAAAGATAAATCAGCAGTGACAGAGTGGTGTGAAAAACTATCTTCAGATTTAGAAAATGCAGAAACCAGTGGCAGTAGCCGTTATCTGGTCACGATAAAAGAAGATGAAGAACGCCATTTGTTCCTACCGCAAATCGAAATGCTGGCTCATGGCCTAAGCCACGAATACCCATTCAGTCATGACTTTTTTGCTTCAGGTGAATATCAGTCCATTGTAGATTTAGGTAATAAACTCAATGGCCTTATTGAAGAAGGCGGTAAAGTACAGCGCGGAGAGCGTGAAAAGCCCGTTAGCAGTTTTAAAGAAGCATTAGAGTGGTTAATGGTTGAATCTCGCCGAGGCTATATGATTCAGCGCTATAAAGGTCTAGGAGAAATGAATCCTGAGCAATTATGGGAAACGACGCTTGATCCGAATGTGCGTACGCTTTTACAGGTTGAGGTTGCTGATGCAATTAAGGCGGATGAAATCTTTTCGACGTTAATGGGTGATGTTGTTGAACCGCGTCGTGAATTTATTCAAGATAACGC
>JBOEFV010000017.1:0-21314 GCA_050633065.1 Bdellovibrionales bacterium | reverse complement strand
TTCCATTTGTTTTTAATGCAGCAAAGGCTCTCTCTGTTGAGTATATTTCATCAACATTCACAAGTTGAGATTGTACTGAAGATGAGTCTCCTCCGTAAGAAGAGCTTCCCCAGGTCACTACCGTTCCATTTGTTTTTAATGCAGCAAAGGCTCCCTCTGTTGAGTATATTTCATCAACATTCACAAGTTGAGACTGCACTAAAGATGAATCTCCTCCGTAATAAGAGTTTCCCCAAGCTACTACTGTTCCATCTGTTTTTAATGCAGCAAAGGCTGATTGAGATGCGTATATAGTGTCAACATTCACAAGTTGAGATTGTACTGAAGATGAATCTCCACCAGACCCTGAGCTTCCCCAGGTCACTACTGTTCCATCTGTTTTTAATGCAGCAACAGCCCCATTGTTTGCCATAATATCAACCACACCAACTAAATCTTTGTTCACTGCGCTGGTCATATAGTTTTTATTATAGTCACCACCCCAAGAGATCAATCTTCCACTTTCCATGATTGCAACAAAGCCGTCTCCAATAGAAACTACTTTTGTTATCCCCCCTTTAATATAGTGGTACTTTACCAAGGGGGCACACTCTACAACCTGGCCAGCTGATTTATCGACATAGGAAATAAAGTAGCTATTGTCTCCTAAACTCAACCCTCCAGATTCATCCGTCAGCTTATAAAAACTATCATTTCCAAAATGTGTTTTAGCGTTGACCTGATCTACTAGGTTATTACAGTTTTCTCTGTATAAAGAAATTCTCAAACCATCTGAAAGATCTTCACCAAGTATATAACTTGGACTCTCATCAAGCCCCTCAAGTAAATAATCCGTGCTTAGAGTAGCCTTATATAGCCCTCCCGAATCTCCCTTAGTAGGCTCTTTACTCGATGTACTATTTTTACACGAAATTAAACAAAGCAACACAAACGACGTTAATACTATATTTCTCATGCCCTCTATTCGGAAACAAGACTCTATCCCTAAAGTGTTTCATTTTTTCAACAGGTACAAATACCTGTTGAAACTTCATATTATGCCTGTAAATTCTAAAAATACTTTTTTATGAGTCTTAACATCCATATCAGGAGACCCTGCTACACGAACGATGTAGTCCTTATCTCCCTCTTTAGTCGTTCCTTGAGTAGATGTTGCAGGTATTGTCCAGTAACAACCTTTTAACTGGCCGTAGCTTACACAGTGCTGACTTTCATTCGGAATCTGCTCTATCATCATATTAATTAGTTTATAGTTTAACTCTCTCTTATACGTTTCTTTTTCTTCTGCACTGTCACCTTTAGTAGGTAAATCTAGCGAAAATACAGAAGGAGTAAATCCTTGCTCAGCAAGCTCTTCAGATACAAAGTTGATCTTAGCCCCTGGCAGAGACTTCATGATGTGGTTTACAAATTCACGCGTGTTTTTATAAGCCTCTTTAATTCTTTGATTCATTGAAGGCATCTGTTTTGCCAAAACCTCCACCTGAAAGTCTGTCGCCTCATTATCACAAATTTTTAAGTGCTCTTCAATTTTACCCATTAAACTTTCAGACTTCTTATTAGACACACAGTATCCTGCTGTACACAAACCCCCACTTGGAAACTTTGAACCACTCACATAAGAGATTGTTCGAACTGTTGAAAAAATATTCCCTTCACCTAAAAAGTGAACGTTCGGGCAAAAGGTTTGATCTAGAATAAAAACAGGATCAACAGCATTACCCCCGTCTTTATTTTTTCTAACCTTTGTTAAAACCTCTTTAAGCTTTAACAGTTCAGGAACTTCAACTCTTGGATTTGTTGGAATCTCAGCAAGGATATAAGGAACAGTATTTTCATCCGCAAGCTTAGTTAGAATTTTATCAATGCTCTCAACCATATTTTGCCCACTGTCTACAGGCAGATCAACCACTTCAACACCCTCTATACAAGCAGCCACTCTTCTTGCTTGATCATTTGTACCACCATAACAATTTGGAGGAACAATGATTTTAATTTCTTTTCCCTTATGATTTTCTAAAGCATCATGAACAAGCCCCATTGTAATTGCATATTGAACAGAGAGCCCACATGAGCCAAGTAAAGCCTTTGTATCTGAGTTTGTGATTTCTTTAATAGAATCAAGAACTTTTAATTTATTAACCTTTTTCTCAGCTTCATCTTCTAAGGTTTTTTCACCAACTAAAGACTTTAAAGTCAAAAGGCAGTCAGACGGTGTCATTGCCACAGTCTCTCTTCTTCTTACATGTTGAATTTCTGAAATATAGCTTTCATTCTCATCACCGTTAACTAAAGCAACACTTCCAAACTTTGAATGTGCTGAAATAAAGAAATCTATATTTGGATTTAGATCAACTGTAGAGAGTTTATCCTCTTCAAAGAGAACAACTGTGCTTCCATCAAATTCTTGAATCTCTTTAAAGTCAGAAACACTTTCTAAAGAAAAATTATACCCATAAATATTTTTTAAAACTTCAACGTTTAAACGTGGTGGCAGCTCACCTTTATAGACAATCTTCGTGTTTTTATTTTCCAATAAATTTTTTCTTAAAACTGCTAGAATAGGCATTGTTTTAGAAGAGAAACTTATTACATTTTTAGGATCCAAATTGTTTAGACCTGCTATTGTCCACTCAAGTAGACAAGATAATGGATGACCCAACCTTATATAGTCATAAGCTGTAGGAAGCTCACTTAGAGCAGACTTATCCGAATTGCTCTTTTTAAATAAAGATTCCAACTTTTCTAAAAACTGAGTTTTTGCTAGCTTCTCATTGTAAATGTCTAATCTGTGAGTCGTTTTGCTCAACCAGTCTTCTGGCATGTGCTCCAAAACATTTTTAACATAATCTAATCTCTTACTCTCACTCATAAACCAACCCTCAATTTCACCATTAACATACATCAATTAGAACTATTTTAAAGTTCATATCCGACTGCTGAATCATTTTTTTCTCAACCGAGTTTATTCTCCTGTGGGTACACCAGTTCAAAATACTCGGTGACCACAGTCTCTTCCTCAAGGTCTTCAACACCCCAATCTTTTAAAAATGGCTTAAAGAAAGCTCTATGTGCACTTTGCCAGTAGCTTAGTGACAAGTCCCCCTCCCCTTCAGCGACAGCAACACTTTCAGGGACCTCTTTGAATATATGCTCTTCAACTCGAATAGTTTTTAAAATTACTTTAGGCCTCTTATTAGAGTCAAAAACTATCCAGTACAATTTTCCCGGAACAGGTAACGCATCACCCGAAATTTTATAATCTATCAGCAAACTACTTCCTGCTGTCTTTTTTCCACTCATATATAAAGCTAAAAGTTCATCGGTGATTTCATATGATCCCGCAGGGCCCTCAATCACTTCTACGCCTTCTACTTGAGATTCAAGGCTCGCATTATACTCCTTCCAAAAACTTAAGGCTTTTTCTGAAAGGTTCACAAATGCACCCAGTACTTACAAATCATTTCCTTATCTACATCATCATAGACTTCTTCCGCAAACTCACCACCAACAAATTTTATCATTCTCGTAGAGGCAGCGTTATCAGAAGCACAGGTAATCAAAACCTTTGAAAGGTTTAACTCCTTAGAACAGTACTCAAGACCCTTTAACAACATCTCTTTAGCGTAACCCCTCCCCCTAAACTGAGGAGCTACAGCGTAACCTATATGCCCCCCACGCTTTAAAAGGTTTTCATTTAAAGTATGACGAAGATGAACTCTTCCAATTATTTTACCCTCGACAAAAGCATACAGCATTGTTGCAGGCACCCAGTCCGCTTGAAGATCTTCACCCAACTTCTCTTTTTTTAGCTGATCTACATGGGGCTTAAACTCCATCCCCTCCTGCCAAGAAAATGTGTACCATGCTAGGTCCTCTCCCTGCCAAAACTCCAGCCCCTCAAGAAAAGCTTTTTCATCTAAATAAGTAAGCTCTCTAACTTCCATTTAGCAGTTCTACCACCCCGCCCCCAATCAGGACAGCTTATTAATTAGGGCGTCTGCCAACATAAGCGGCAAAACCCATAAAGTAAACTTATACCTCCCCTTAATCCCTTTAAATCATTAGGCTTTTTACATGAACTTTTTCCAGGTTCCCCCCTAGATCACATCTTTTGAGCGACGCCGCTTTGTTCTTAAAGTAGAAACTTCTTAAGGGGATTTTTATGTATTCAGGGAAAGCAAAAAAACTATTAGCAACAATCACAATATCTGCATCTTGTCTTCTATTAAGTAATGTTACTTATGCCGCACTTTCATGCTCAAGTCTTCTTGTCCAAACTGAAAACCTTAATCCTTTACAGGCTGTGCAAGTAGAAATTGACCGCGCTAAAACAACTGAAGAAGCAAACGCTCTTACCTATGAACTTGTGACTTTAGGCAATCAGCTCTTTGACAGCTTAATTGACCAGATTGTTTCTTTAAACACCACACCTGCAACAAGCACAGCAGAATCACAGAACAGACACGCGCAAATTCAAGGGTATTCCGAAGCTTTACAGCTGGCCTTTAGAGTGCCTGACTTTGTCCTGAACTCTGCAATCAAAAACAGGTTAGAGCTAGAGCATCACGAAACCTCAAGGGTTGTTAGCGCTCAAAGAGAAAAAAGGGCTATCGGTTTTGAAAGGACCGAGTCTTCTGAAGAGTTTCATGCCGATCAACCTGAACGAGGACAAATTGGGTACATCACCCCTAAAGAGACCTCCTCAGAGATTTTAGAGGTTCAAAATGTTCATTATTTAGAGTTTAGAACACTTTTAGAAGAGATGGCCGTAAAAGAGTCAGAGGTGCGCACGCCTCAAGAAGCTGAAGTTAGGGAAAAGAACCCTATCGGATTCATCACTCTTAAAGACAGATCCACATCAGGAGACAGCAGACCTTTAGATCAAATTGGCTTCGCTCTCCCTACAAAAAGTGGTACAGCCGAGCAAGCTCAAAGAGTTGAAACAGCAATCAATGTAACTGTGGGAGAGTTCATTGTTTTAGATAAAACAAAAAAGAACCCTATTGGATTTAAATTTCCTTAAAGAACCTGCTTTTAGAAAAGAAATACTGCAGCCTGAAACATATGAAAATATGCCAGTGGAACATAGAAAACCTCTTTTTACTTATGGATCAGTACGAAGGAGAGGACCTCAATACTATATCAAATAAAGACTGGCAGTCTCTTTCTTTAGGAAACACCACCCCAAACAAACATATTCAAAAAATAGAAGATGCCGCCAAAGTTATAAGAGACATTAATGCTGACATATTTCTCCTCTGTGAAGTCGGAGGCCCTGAAAGCCTAAAAAACTTCAACTCTTACTTTCTTAATAATGAGTATGAGGTTATCGCCTTTGAAGGCACCTCAAGAAGAAGCTTAGATGTGGGCTTCTTAATTAAAAAAGATATTTCAAATAACATCACTTCTATTGATAATAAAAATCTTAAGCTGTCTGATCATTCTTACTTCTCAAGAAGTCTTGGGGAAATTCACCTTAAAAAAGGCGGCAACCTTAAAGCTATCTTTTTATTAACTCACTTAAAATCAAAACTCACTGCCGAAGGTGACTTTCAAGGCCTAAGCAAACGCGCTCTTGAAATTAAAGGCTTAAATAAACACATCAAAAGTCTTCAAAAGAAATTTAATGACCCTAAAATAATTCTCGCTGGAGACCTTAATAGTGACTTAGAAGATTTGCGCTTAATGAAATTGATGGCGCTAGATAATTTTTTAGACCTTAAAAGCGCCTCAACCGAAGAAAAGTGTACTCACATCTACTTTGGTTCAAGCATTGCTTATCATCAGTTTGATTATATTTTTACAACAAAAAATTTAAGAGCTTTTATAGAGCTTGGCCACTCGTATGTATATCGATTTAAAAATGATTATGGTGATGTTTTAGAGCTTCCTAAAATTTTATCTGAAAAGTTTCAACACCCTTCAGATCACTACCCTGTAGTTTTACAATTAAAAAACGACCTCATCACTGAATAGTGATCGCTCTTACCACTTCATCAACATTATGAGCAAATATATAACAATGAGAAAGTTGGGCCATTGCAGTCGTGCATTTAGGCCCGTATCTGCTTACAGGGGCAAGCATTGAAGAGTTCTCTCTAGCTTTTCTATAACATACTAAGATTTCACTTACCTTTATAGCCTCCATATAAGCGCAAGCTCCCTCACCAACTTTATAGGTTAAAGCGGGCAACACTTCTCTTTCATTATAATATTCAATGAATCACGAAACTCCCCCATTAAACTTTTTGGCTCAGGTCTTCTCATTGGAGTCTCTTGCATTTCAGCAATATTATGAATTTTCGTCTGTTTACCAATACTAGCGAGTAAAGATTTATTATAAGGAAGCTCAACTACTTGATTGATCCCTGCGTCACTCAACTTCTTAAAGAACTGAGTGATGTTTTGAGAACCTTCTCCTGCAGCAAAACTAGCTGGAGTGTATGCCAAAATAAATACAATTATTCTTGTTCTTAATAGTAGTTTCATTTGCTCACTCCTTTCCGTCTGAATATAGACATACCATCTAAAGGCTCCACTTTCTGAATTAGATGAGAGTTTTGAGAAAAATACTAAGTAGTGCCGCAAAAGGGCACCACTTCAGCCCTCAAATGCAAGATATCAAGCACTCAGCAAAGAGTCGCTTCGCACTCATAACCCCTTAATGAGTTTTCTACTCTCTATATTTTTATGTACCTATTAAGCGCCCCCCATAAAGGAGGGGCGTCAATTAATCTCTACTTTCAAACTTCTTTCGAGCTTTATAGTTTTTATTAATCTCTTTCCAACGAGTTTTAGAGTTTGATGATTTCTCTTTACTCATTTTATTCTCATTAAATTTCGCTTCTCTTTGAAGCTTTAAATAGTTTTCATAATCAGACCGCATCAAATCACCAGAGTCTAAAGCTTTTCTAATTGCACAGCCTGGTTCACTTTCATGTGTGCAATCTGAAAACTTACATTCACTCATCAGTTCACTAATACCCTTAAAGGCGGTTGCCAAACTCTCACCACCAGCAAAGATTTGAACCTCTCTAAGACCGGCAGTGTCTACGATCATTCCTCCTTGAGGCAAAAAGAACAGCTCCCTACCTGTTGTGGCATGCCTTCCCTTACCATCATCACCCCTGATCTCTACTGTTTTTTGAACAGCTTCCTTCATCAGGTAATTCACCATCGTAGACTTTCCAACCCCTGAAGACCCAACAAAGGCCCCTGTCACTCCAGGCTTAAAGTACTTTAAAAGAGATTCAAAGCCTGACTCTTCAAGTGAGCTCACCAAGAGCACATCAATCTGGCTTAAACACCTCTTAACTTCTAAAGCATACTCTGTAGCGTCTTCAACCAAGTCTATTTTTGATAAAATCACAACAGGAGTGACCCCACCTTCTTTTGCCAAGATCACGTAACGTTGAAGCCTGTTAAGGTTGAAATCTTCGTTAAGCGAAGTGACTATAAAAACGTAGTCTATATTTGCTACCAAAACCTGCTCTTTAACATCCTTTCCCGCGGCCACACGAGAAAGTTTTGAGCGTCGTGGTAAAATTTCTTCTACCACCGCAGCGCTTTTATTTTGTTCATCAATAAACCGCGGACTTATTTTAAGAAAATCCCCTGTTGCAAGCTTTAAGCCCTCATCAGCAAAGAACTTGCCTGATAAGTAAATGTTAAGATCTCCCTCTTCACTTATTGCTCGACAAAAACCCTTATGTACTGTTGTTATACGGGCTAAATTTTTTATATCAATCTTTTCATTAGTAATGTCATCGGTCCAACCGAATTCATAAGTATTCAATGTCATTCTCCTAGAATAAATATTTTTCAAAAAATAATTTCTTTATCTAAATCTTGAGAATTAACGCCAATCTTCTAAAAACTTCTTAGCTAAGAAGACAAAGAGGCAACTCTCGAGTAAATACTATTCCCATGTGACCTCCCTTGATTGATTAACTATATAATTGCCTATATAATAGCACAAAGCAAACCTTATGTCATTGTTATTAATAGCTGGATTATTCTAAAACTTTAAAATAGATTTGTTAAAAACCTTAATCACAAAGGCTTACATATGGCTACAGGATCACAAATTTATAAAGCGAGTATCAACCTTGCAAACTTAAACACTCATTACTACGATGACATCTCCTTAACCTTTGCTCTTCACCCTTCTGAAACAGAAGAAAGAATGATGTACCGCCTACTAGCCTTCTTATACTCCGCACATGAGCGCCTAGAGCTTTCTGAAGGCTTAGCAAACCCAGATCAGCCCGACGTTTGGCAAAAGGATTTACGCGGCGATATTGAACACTGGATTGATCTTGGCCAACCTGACGAGAAAAGAATTAAAAAAGCATGTAGCAAATCTGAACTTGTTAGTATTTTCACCTACCAGCCATCAAAAGCGTCTACATGGGTTGAAAAAACTCTTCCCAGGGTTAAGAACAATAAGAAGGTTCGCATCTTCTCCTTTAACGAAATTGAAAACGGCCCTCTTGAAACCATTGCTGATCGCACAATGTCATTAAGCTGTGTTATTGAAGATGAAAATATTTTTTTAGGAAATGAATCAACTAGAGTGCATGTAGTAATCAAACACTTCTAGTGTCTATTGATGGTGAGAACAGATGGCGAAGTACAAAAAAAGCTTAGTTTGGATAAGAAGAGATTTAAGACTACTAGATCATGCGGCGTTAAGTGCAGCATCACAGCAATCAGAGTATATGGCTGTAGTCTTCGTTTTTGACACTGAAATACTTAAAAAGTTAAAAAACAAGAAAGACTCGCGCGTTAATTTTATTTTCGAATCTCTTCAAGAATTAGATCATGAGCTTAAAAAGGCGGGGTCCCAATTAATCATCTTAAAGGGAAATCCCACTCTAGAAATACCGAAACTCATTAAAGAATTGAATTTTGACGCATTATTTTATAACGAAGATTATGAGCCTTACGCCATTAAGCGCGACAGCAAGGTTAAAGACATTTTAGCAAAAGAAAAAATTCCATCTTTTTCAAGTAAAGACCATGTGATCTTCTCTGGAACAGAGGTTTTAAAAAAAGACCTCTCCCCTTATCAAGTCTTCACGCCTTATAAAAACGCTTGGCTTAAAAAACTTTCAACAATAGATATTAAAATAAGACCGGTAAAGAAAAATTACCTTCCGTCTAAAAACCTAACATCTGTCCTAACACCCCTCACTATTAAAGAACTCGGATTTGAGAAAACTGATGTCTTTTATGACTTCCAAAAACCTGGAAGGAAAAATGGAGTGAAGCACCTTAAAGATTTTTCCAAAAGCATTAAACAGTACAAGAATGATCGAGATTTTCCATGGCTAATGGGGACCTCTGGTCTTTCTACACACTTAAGGTTTGGAACCGTCTCCATTAGAGAGTGCGTAAGAATGTGCCTCCAGTTAAAATCCATCGGAGCCCACACTTGGCTTTCTGAGTTAATTTGGAGGGACTTTTATCAAATGATTCTACTCCAGTTCCCTCATGTCACAAGCCGCGCTTTTAAAGAAAAATACTCCACTCTAAATTGGCCCGGGTCCAACAAACACCTTAAGGCATGGTGTGACGGAAAAACCGGCTACCCTATTGTTGACGCAGCAATGAGGCAGTTAAACACTACTGGCTGGATGCACAACAGGCTAAGAATGGTCACAGCATCTTTTCTAACAAAAGACCTATTAATTAACTGGCAAGAAGGTGAAGCCTACTTTGCAGAAAAGCTTCTAGATTTTGATTTAGCCTCCAATAATGGCGGCTGGCAGTGGTCAGCCTCTACTGGTTGCGATGCTCAGCCCTATTTTAGAGTCTTTAATCCCGAGCTCCAATCTAAAAAGTTTGACCCCGAAGGAGTCTTTCTACGAAAGTGGCTACCAGAATTGAAATCCTGTTCAAGTAAAGAAATACATAAGCCTATTGATGTAGACGGCTACCCCAAACAAATTGTTGAACACCAGGACCAAAAAGCCTTAGCTATTGAGCTCTTTAAAAAGAGCCACTAAATATATGGTCATTTACACCTACCCCTAACCTTTTTGACCTTCGCTTAACTGGTTTGATCAAGTGCGTAAGAACCTGCTACACTTGAGGCTGATTTTAATCTTAAAATACGGGGTGGGCATTGGACTTAAAACAAAGTACCGAGACCAAAAGAATAAACGGCTATCTTAAAGAAATTGTAACATTTTTTGATTCCTCTGGAAAACCAATATCTCAAGTGATAAATCCTCTCATGCTTGAACTTAACCCTAAAGACGTCTTACAAATTTTCGTCGGAGCCTTTCTAGTGTCATCCCCTCTATGCTTTACAGAGGAAATCTGGACTCTAAGTATTAATTTAAAGAAAAATAATGTTTTTGCACTTGGTTTTATCTCTATAGTAACAGCTGCTCTGTTTATATACTTTAACTTCTACAGGTTTAGAATAAAAGGCAATGTTGCCAATTATATTAAAAGAACACTGGCTACTTATATAATCTCAGCGAGCAGTATTATTTTAATTTTAGTTTTAATTGATAAGTTTCCCATACAAGAAGCCCCATTCATTGCTGTAAAAAGAGTTATTATAATTGGTTTTCCAACTCTATTTGGAGCTGTTATTAGTGATTATTTAAAATAATCACTAACCACCCGTTTTCTTCCACTTCAAGCTAGACTTATCTAAAACGGCTGTAACAAGATCAATTTTTTCACCATGTATTTCAATATAACCATTTTTATATGTCCCACCAACACCAAGTGATGACTTAATTTTTTTACCCAAATCCTTACACCACTTTTGATTACTAGGTAAATTTGAAATTTCTATTACCGTTCGTCCCTTTCCAGAGGTAAGTCTTCGAATCCTTAAAACTAAGTTTTTTGTATCAACTGAAGATGAACCCTTTGAATCTTTCTTCTTACGAAGATCTCCTCCGTCATCACTCCAAACTAATCGATTATTAGACATAACAGATCTAAACTTTAAAAAACTTAAAAAGCAACAGTATTGAGTTTTTACCATAATAACCACTCTCTGCCTGTTGCCATTTGAAAAGCTTTTCTCATAAAATCAATTATCAATGACAAAAAGGAGAGAACAAATGGAAGCGTCAAAATCAGCAACAGGGACCTGCTTATGTGGAGGCGTGAAGATTCATGCGCCTGAAATGAAAACCAATCTTGGTGTATGCCACTGCAGTATGTGCAGGAAATGGAGCGCGGGACCCTTTTTAGCCGTTGATTGCGGGACTGATGTAAAAATTGAAGGTGGTAACCTTATAAAAGTTTTTGATTCATCTGATTGGGCTGAAAGAGCTTTTTGTAAAGACTGTGGCACAAACCTCTTTTACAGACTTAAGCAGAACAAGCAGCACATTGTGTCTTCTGAGCTCTTTAATGAGGCCGATTTAAATTTTGATCATCAAATCTTTGTTGATGAAAAACCTAAATATTATGAGTTTTCAAATAAAACACACAATATGACCGGCGCTGAAGTTTTTGCCGCTCACGCCCCAAAAGAGTAACAGCCATAGGTTTTTTTTGCTAAAACGCCTTAAATACAGTCAGTTTAAGGCTAATTACACCCTTTATTAGGCTTGTACTTAAAACCCTTTGGAGACTCACTCCTTTACTTGCTACACTCAGCACGAACTCAATTAAACAAAAGGAGCGTCTTATGGCTGAAGCAAAGGGTTTAAGTAAACCAGTTAAATTAAAATCTGATCTTTCTAACATGTTAGGAGAAACTGAACTTCCAAGAACTGAAATCACTAAAAAACTTTGGAACTACATCAAAGAAAAAGGGCTTCAGACTAAAACTGAAAACGGTAAAGCTGAAAATGCTGGAAAGTACATCGTGGCAGACGCTACTTTACTTCCTGTTTTTAAGAACACAAAGTCTACAAGTAAGTCTGGAAAGTTAACTGACCTTACAAACATGAAAGAAGGCGAGACTATCAACATGATGCAAATGGCTGCTGTTGTTGGTGCTAACATCGAAGCATAAACTCTTCTTTTATTAAAGAGTACCAAAAGCCAGCTTATTTGAGTTGGCTTTTTTATTTTTAAGAAGCGTCAATCAATGACAAATTCACGCAAGGCGATAACATATCTACATGTATACACTTCGCCCTTATCAACGAGAAGCGGTTGACAACACCATTAAGTACTTTAAGAAAAGGCGTGACCCTGCTGTTATCGTTCTCCCTACAGGAGCTGGTAAGAGTTTAGTCATTGCCGAACTTGCTAGAGTTGCCACTGGAAGGGTTTTAGTACTTGCCCATGTTAAGGAGCTTGTTGAGCAAAATCATTTAAAATATGAAAGCTATAATTTAAAAGCAGGGGTTTATTCAGCAGGCCTTAATAAAAAAGACTCTTCTCAAAAAGTTATCTTTGGAAGTATTCAATCTGTTGCAAATGCTAGTGACTCCTTTTTTGAAGACTTCACCTTACTTATTATTGATGAATGTCACAGAGTTAGCCTTGAAGCTGAATCACAATACGCTCAAGTCATTAAAAAGCTACGTGAGAAAAACAAAAACATCTGTATCCTTGGCTTAACAGCAACACCTTATAGACTAGGCACTGGTTGGATTTACAACTATAGCCATAGAGGTGTTGTACAGACTAAAGAAATTCGTTTTTTTAAACAATGTGTCTTTGAACTCCCACTTCACTATATGATTAAAAACAACTATCTCACACCCCCTGTAAAAGTAGACATTCCAGTGACTTGTTATGATTTCTCCGAGCTTACAGAGTCAGGGAAACACTATACAACAGCACAGATTGAAGAACTTTTAAAGCAGCAGAGACGGCTCACCCCTTTAATCATCAAAAATATTGTCGACATCACTGAAAACTACGACCGCAAAGGTGTTATGATTTTCAGTAGCACGGTTAAACATGCTCAAGAAATTTTAGAGAGCCTTCCTGAAGGTGACGCTCGAATTGTTATTGGAGAAACCGAAGACTCTGAAAGAGATCAAATCATTGACGACTTCAAAGAGAGAAAGTTTAAGTACTTAGTAAACGTCTCTGTTCTTACAACTGGTTTTGACGCTCCTCACGTGGATGTCATTGCTATTCTTCGCCCCACTGAATCAGTTAGTCTGTACCAACAAATTATTGGGCGAGGGCTTCGCTTAGATGACAACAAGAAAGACTGCTTCATTTTAGATTACACCGGTATGAGCCATGATATCTATAGCCCTGAAATAAGCGATAAGAAAACCACTACTGATTCCGTGCCTGTGCAAGTAATTTGTCCAAAGTGTGGCTTTGATAATGATTTTTGGGGCCGTGTTGATTATGACGGAACTGTCATAGAGCATTTTGGAAGAAAGTGTAAAGGCGGCACCCAAGACATCGACAGCTTTGAGTTTGAACCTTGCGGTTACCGCTTTAGGTTTAAAATATGTAATGAGTGCAGCTGTGAGAACGACATCACCGCAAGGGAGTGTAGAAGCTGCAGGAATGTTCTTATTGATGCTGACTCTAAATTAAAACAAGCAAAACTCTCTAAAAATGCACATGTCCTCACTCCAGACTCTGTAGAAATGCTTGAACGCTTTGATAAAAGTGGGAATTCTTTTTTAGAAGTTAAGTATTACGATTATGATGCTCAGTACTTATCAGAGATTCACTATCTTAATAATGAAACAAGCATTAAGAAGTTTAACATTAACTTTTTACGCTCCCACTTAAAACGCCCTGAAATGACTGTGGATATTGAATCTGTAGGGGAGGTTGTAGAAGCTCAAAGGCACTTTAGAATGCCCGCTTTCGTGATTGGAAGAAAGCAGGGGAAGTTTTGGAAAATTACTGAAAAGATATTTGCTGAAGAATTTGAAAAGTAAGGACTACTTCTTTTTACCTTTACCTTTATTGCTTTTTTCAGCATAAGACATCTTATAAGGCTTATTCTTTCTTAAAAACTCCTTATACTCTTCTTTTTCAATCCCTCCTGACTCAACAGCTTTAACAATTGCACAACCTGGTTCTTTTTTATGTGAGCAATCTGAAAACTTACACTCCCCAGCAAGCTCTTCAAAGTTCACCCCGGGCTCCTCAACCACCTCTACTGTTATGCCTCGCATGCCCGGCGTATCCACAAGCATAACATCATCTTTTAAGACTAAAAGCTCTCTGCGAACAGTTGTGTGTCGCCCCTCTCCATTTTTACTTACTGTATTGGTTCTAAGTTCAGAAGAGGTCTGACTGTTTCCAACAAAATCTTTTATTAAAGTTGTTTTCCCAACCCCTGAAGATCCCACTAAACAATATGTCTTACCTGACTCCATAAGGTTTCGAACCTGATCAACACCTTCTCCGGTTTTGTTACTAATAGGGATAATCTTAAGCTTTAAATCATGATCTCTAATTTTTTCAACAAGCTTATTCAGTTCTTTATCACTGATAAGATCTATTTTAGTAAGTATTAAAACTGGTTCAACACCACCTTCTTCAGCCATCATAACGTAGCGCTCTAAACGCTCAATATTAAACTCAATACTACAAGACTCGACAACAAAAACCATATCAAGATTTGAAGCAATCATTTGATACTCAGCCTTCTTCTTTAAAGCTTTTCTTCTAAGAAACGTTTGTCTTGTAAGAACATTTGTAATTGTTGAGCGCTCAGGAGGATTTGAGTGCTTCACACAAACCCAGTCCCCTACACATGGCAGGTCTGCAGTTGAATCTACAGACTTTATAAACTTTTTTGTCACTACCCCAACAAATTCACCATCAGCATCCCTAAGGATGTACTGGTCTCGATTCACAACCACGACTCGCGCCAGCTGCACCTGTGGATTATACAGCTTCTCCACCTGGTCTTGAAACCAGCGGTTAAAGCCTAATTTAACAAGCGGGTCCTTCACTACATCCCCTCCATTACACTTTAAAGTTTAATCAAACTCGCATACGAAGTACAGTGTTTTGATTTATTCAAAACCCCTGTCTATACTTATATGCACTAGGAGCTGTTTATGTTGAAAATTTATATCGATGCCGACGCTTGTGCAGTAAAAGATGAAACTTATAAAGTTGCTAAACGTTATGAGCTCATAACTTATGTCATTGCAAACCAGTATTTAAAAGTTCCTCTTGATATAAACATCAGGATGGAAGTTGTTTCAGAAGGTTTTGATGCTGCCGATGATTGGATTGTCGAAAAGGCTCGAAAAGATGACATCGTGATCACCTCTGATTTGTTGCTTGCTGAGCGCTGTGTTGAAAATGGATGTCGAGTCCTTGGACAAAAAGGAAATGAACTCACTCCAGAAAATATTGGGAGTGCTATTAGTGGCCGTGAGATAGCTACCCACTTAAGAGACCTTGGCGCATCTGGCACAGGCCCTTCTGCTATGAGTAAGTTTGACCGCTCTAAATTTTTATCAAAGCTTGATCAGGTCATTCAAGCCATTAAAAAAGACAACAAATAACTAAGTATTGCCCCACTGAAGATTTGCCCAGTCTATTTCTAGCTCCCTATCATCAATACTTTTAAAAATAGGCCCTACTTTGACTGCAAAATTTTGCTCCGTTGGATGTAGGTAATAATATGTAGCATGCTTATCAGGTGTTCTTAAGGTTAACCTGTCACCCCAGGTCTCTTCTATACAGCCTATTGTTGCTGTAGATATAGTTCCTGATTTATCTTTATCATAGCCAAGCCCTAAAGCATCTTTATGAATAGATGCCTCAGGGTCAAAGTCTTCACAGAGCTCTACTGAAACTTGAGTCAGCATTCTTTTAGGAACATAAGTTAAAAGCTCCATTACATAGCCCGCATCATTTTTTTTAATCTTTAGGTGTTTTGCTACAGTTTTTAAGCGTAGAAAGAAAAAGGCATCATGAAAAATAAACTTATTGATTCTTGTTGTGGCTTTAGACATGCAACCTAATCCTCATCCTGATTATTTTCACTCACTGCCCTTCGCGGTGTTTTGTTAGGATTATGCTTTCCAGGTTTTGCTAAAATTTCTAAGTAAAAAGTCTTGTGCCCCTCTAAAACAATCTTATCAATACTCGGTCTGATTTCATTAACAAAAATAGTCTCAGCACTTTCTTCATCTGCTCCAATTCTGCAATCAAAGTCCCAAAAATCAACGCCTTCTGGAAGAGCTTTTCTTTTCTCTCTTCCTAGATATTTTTTTATTTCATGCTTTGTCCAATCAACTTGGCGCTCAGGGGCTTTATTCGGTGCAGTTAAGCTAAATGTCTTTTTCATATAGCTTCATCTACCTGGCTTTTTGCCCTTTGGCTAGGCTTACCTTCTCTCAGCTCAATGCCAACACACAGAATATATAAATACTTATCTACCTATTTTCAGGTGCTTACAGACACTTAACTTACAAAAAACACCTAAATTTGAACATCGTCCACTTATATGCAATTATATGGTTTACACAATTACAGTAACTTACAGATGTTTAACTTATAAAATAGAGGCTTTTTTGAGACTTAGCAATCTTTCCTATAGTAAAAGTAAAATCGATAGGCCGGGCACGCACTTATTCAAAAAGACATCTCCAAAGATAAGCTCGAGCAGTCGCTAGAGGTCTTATCCAACTGGAGGTCCTATCACGCCACATCTCTGGATAGCTTTGCAAAGGTTTTGAAAAAGCGCGTTCAAAAAGTCAGTGCCAGCGAACACTCAATTGTTGCACAAAGATTAAAAAGAACCCCTTCAATACTGTTAAAGCTCCAAGTTCACAAAACGATGAGACTTTCTACCATGCAAGATATTGGTGGGCTACGAGCTGTACTAGACAATCCTGATGATGCGTATGCTCTGCTAGATTTGTATAGATTTTCAAAAACCAGACACACTCTATTTACATTCAATGATTATATTGAGAAACCGAAGAAGGACGGCTATCGAGGAATCCATTTAGTTTACAAGCTTTCAAAAGAACCCAGTATTTTTCTAGAAATTCAAATCCGCTCTCATTTACAGCACATTTGGGCTACAGGCGTAGAGGTCTTTGGCACTTTACAAAAAAGCTCATTTAAGTCAGGGCATGGTGAAAAGAGTTGGTTAGAGTTATTTGCTTTGCTCAGCTCTGTATTTGCAGAAAAAGAAAACACACCCCACGTTCAAACACATGGAAAACTTTCCATAGAGGCATTACTCACACGAACCAAAAAACTTATTCATGAACTTAAAGTAATTGAGCAACTTAACGTCTACACAAATTTATATAAAACAAAGTCTTTAAAAACGACAAAGGGAAGAGGTGGTAACTACAGCTTAATCTCCTTGAACTCTGACCAAAATACGATCGCCGTTAAAAACTTCAGCTTAAGTAAGATAGATAACGCCTTTAAAAGTTACCTCGACCTTGAAAAGAAGTATTTTAAAAATACAAGTATGAACGTTGTTCTCGTGAACTCTGGAGACATTAGAAAGCTTGAAGCCAGCTATCCTAACTACTTTATGGACACCAAAAAGCTTCTTAAAATTTTATCTCTCATTTCTATAGATCAATACCTCTAAACAGAAAGTATAGAAGTGATCACCACTCATCTTCTATACAGTGAGTGATAAATATTTCATTCCCTGAACAAAGGTACCCTCAGGTCAAATTTACTGCTATTTCATGATCTATGACTACAAGTAATGCCTTTAACACTCTACCTCTACGACCCGAGCTTCTTGAAAACCTTCAAACCCTTAAGTTTGACTCTATGACCCCTATTCAAGAACAAAGCCTCCCCTTTATATTAGAAGGCAAAAACATTATCGCACAGGCAAAAACAGGCTCTGGTAAAACTGCAGCTTTTGGACTTGGAATTTTAAACTCTCTAGACACAACAGAAAAAGAGCTTCACGCCTTAGTTCTTTGCCCCACTAGAGAGCTTGCAGACCAGGTTGCTGCAGAAATCAGAATGCTTGCTAGAAGCCTTCCAAACGTAAAAATCACTACTCTTTGTGGAGGCACACCTGAAAGCCTTCAAGAAAAGTCTTTAAACGCCGGTGCACACATTGCTGTTGGAACCCCGGGAAGAGTGCTTCAGCATTTAAAAAAGAAAACTCTAAAGCTTTACTCTATTGATTACTTCACCCTTGATGAGGCTGATCGAATGCTTGATATGGGCTTTGAAGAAGAGCTTAACGAAATCATCACCTATCTCCCAAAAAGAAAACAATCTTTACTCTTTTCAGCCACATACCCTGATGACATCAGGAAACTTAGTGAGAGCGTTCAAGATGATGCTGTTGAAATAAAAATTGATGTCACCCACAAAGAAGATAATATAAATCAAATTTTTTATGAGGTTCGCCCCACTCAAGATAAAAACAATTTGCTTTATAAAATATTAAGTCAGTATAAGCCGGACCGAGCTATTGTTTTTTGTAGGACTAAAAGAGAAACCGCAGATGTTGCTGAGTTTTTAGCAAACAGAAAAATCTACGCTCAGTGTATCAATGGCGATTTAGAGCAAAATGAAAGAACTGATGTTTTAACAAAATTTTCAAATAGAAGCTTATCTATACTGGTGGCTACAGATGTTGCAGCTAGAGGCCTTGATATTGAAGACCTTGCAGCTGTAGTAAATTATAATCTCCCCCCTTCTGCAGATGACTATGTTCACAGAGTGGGAAGAACCGGCAGAGCTGGCAAGAAAGGGTTAGCTTTTAGTTTTTTCAACCCTATTGAAGAAGACAAGCTTGAGGCCATTGAAGATCTTTTGAATAAACCTTGTAATATTGAAAACCCTTTAGATCTTTCATATACAGAAAAATACAGCCTGACTCCCCCAATGAGAACTATGTACATTAGCGGTGGTAAAAAAGATAAGCTCCGCCCTGGAGATATTGTTGGAGCTTTAGTTAATGAAGCTAAAATTGATGCTAAAGACATTGGAGACATCTCTGTGTTAAATGCTTTTTCATATGTTGCCATTAAACGCTCTAAAGTTGAAAAAGCCATCTCAAAACTAAGCCATGGAAAAATAAAAAAGAAAAAGTTTAAAGTGGGACTAGCTTAAAGCTTTTCTCGCTCTTTCATACAGTCATAGTCCCCAGCTTGATATTCTCTACAAAGATAAGGTCTTTTTTCATATATTGTACAAAGCATAGTCTTTCTATCTAAAGCTTCACACCAACCATCTTCTCCTCTTTTCATAGCTGTGTAAAAAGCCTCCACCACCTCAGTGTACTCTTCAGGAACTTGCTCATCAGAGTCATCAATAAGCCTTACCTCTAGACGGCAACAAAGTGCTTTACATGTACTGCATGAAACTGACTCCACTAAGCACTCCTTTTTTACTTATTAATCTATATCGTCTCTAAACCATGCTGTCAGACTTCTTCTTTCTTTATTTGTAGGGAGCACTTGATGTTCAAGCTCACTTAAGAAAAAGATTGCTCTATTAACCAAAGGCTCTACCTGAACCTCTTCTCCATCAGCCTTATAAATCATGAGCTCACCACCATCTTCTTTCACCCAATCATTAAAGTACAAGACCATTGAAATAAGTCTTGAAGGAGAAAGCTTATGTCTATCAACATGTTTTTTATAAAAGTGTCCTTTTGAATAAAGAGCCAGTTGCACTTCATATCTTTTAAGAGGCAAATACATGCCTTGCCTAATAGATTGCATGGCCTCATCTAAAAAACTCCACACTGGAGCAAAGTCTTCATCCCCCTGATCAAGCCACAACATAGAGTCATTTCTAATTTCACTTTCCTGCGCCTTAGAAGTGCCCTTGCCAATATTAGCGGGTCTAAAACCTTCTCTCTTCATCTCAAAACCCTCAATGACCTTTTCTAACGACTCTTTATTAAAAATGTCATCAATAACTATATAGCCATTCTTAGAAATGGCCTCTGAAAGGTTTTCCATGTTTTTCTTAAGATTATCTGTAAACACTTTACCTCCGAAAGTTTTCTAAGCTTTACTTTTAACAAAGCACAAATGAAATTTGTACTCTTTAGGGTTCTGCTGATAGATTCTACTCTATATGAAAATACTCAAAATTCACAAACACCCTGACATTTTAAACCTTGATGGTAAAACTATGTTTACACGTTTATCTACTAGGGCCATCGCCCTTCAAGGTGAAAGTATTCTACTCCTCCATACTAAGCGCTATGATGACTACAGCCTTCCTGGAGGCGGGTTAGATGAGGGAGAAGACCCCGCTTTAGGCATGGCCAGGGAGCTTAATGAAGAAACCGGGGCTCAAAATATTAAAAACATTGAAGAATTTGGGGTTTATGAGGAGTACCGCCCTTGGTACAAACCCGATTTTGATGTCCAGCATATGATTTCTTATTGCTACTCTTGCACCGTTGATTTTGAGCTTGGAGAGACCAAATACGAGGACTATGAGCTTAAAAACGGGATGGCTCCTAAGTGGGTTAATATTTATGACGCTATTAAGCACAATGAGCACACAATTAAACACAGCCCTAAGAAAGGCATGTCCATTGAGCGCGAGACCTTCTTGCTTAAATTGATTTCTCAAAAATTATAGCTATAACCCCTATATGAGAAAATATAGCCCAATTGAGAAAATACTGATCATTTTGCCTTTTTTATTTATTCTCTTAGAGCTTTCTTTTGGCGTATTAAACCCCTCAAGTAATAAGGATATTTCTTTATGTCTTTTCTTAGCCGCGTGGATGGTTTCTTGGTGGGTTTTTGAAATTCTCCCGCTTGGTGTCACAGCCCTAATCCCTTTGTTCTTTCTTCCCTTCTTCCAAATCATGCCACTTAAAGCAGTTAGTCCTGCATACTCAAACCCTGTCATCTTTCTTTTTCTTGGGGGCTTTATCATTGCCAGAGCTCTTGAGAAAACTAAACTTGATGAAAGGATTGCTTTAAATATTTTAGCTTGCACAGGAAAGTCTGACTTTGGAATTGTTATCGGCTTCACCATTGCAACAGCTTTTTTAAGCATGTGGATTTCTAACACAGCCACAACTGTTATGATGGTCCCAATAGCTTTATCTGTAGTACATTTTTTAAAAACAAATATCCAAACTGAAAACAAAAGTTCTATAGACTCCCTGGCTATTGTGCTTTTTTTAAGCATCGCATACTCAGCTAATATTGGTGGGATCACCACCCCTGTAGGAACACCCCCAAATGTAGTTCTCTTAGGTTATCTAGAAGACCTCTACTCTCATAAAATTGATTTTTCTTCATGGTTGCTAGCCACCACTCCTGTTGCTGTCACACTCCTTTTTATAATGCTTCTTTTGCTAAAAAAACTTTTTCCTTTTAAAGTTCCTATCCCTGAAAACTTTCACTCTTTTTTAAGTGTGAAAATCTCCTCTCTTGGAAAGTTTAACACGCCCCAAA